>DASQVB010000487.1:0-6577 GCA_035640975.1 Pseudonocardiaceae bacterium | reverse complement strand
CGGCTGATCTCCGCCTTGGTTTGGGCGTCGCGGACCACCCGGGTGTCGGTCACTGTGAAGCCTTGCGAGCCTTTGCTGTTCTTGCACGGCTGGCCGTACACGGTCTGAGTTGTCGGCTCGGTGAAGTCGGTTCGCGGTCCGGTGATCGACTCGACATCGACATGTTTGGTGCCCCAGAACGTCACGGTGAACGAGGTCGGGGTCCAGGCGGTTTGGATGAGGACCCCGGTGGGTGAGTCATCGCGGAACTTGACGTCGATAGCACCCTCGAACACCGTCGCCTCCCGGGCCGCAGGGTAGCGGCTGATGTAGTAGCTGTGCTCCTTGTGCTCGATATCGGTCATGCCCGCGTAGTACGAGGCGTTGTAGATCGTGGTGGCGAACTGGGAGATGCCGCCGCCGATACCCCGGCCGGGACGGCCATGGTCGATGATGCCGGCCTCCACATATCCGGCGGCGGCGTTACGCGGACCGGTGTACCTGTTGAGGCTGAACGTCTCCCCTGGTCGCACTATCGCGCCATTGACCTCTTCGGCGACCCGGCGGATGTTCTGCCCGGAATCCGCGGCGAAGCCACCGGTGGTGAAGGTGCTGATCTGAGTGGTGATCCCCAGTGCGTTGGCCTGCTCGGTGCTCAGCTTCGGGGGCAGGCTGACGTAGCTGGCTGCCAAGGTCCGTTCGCGGCCGGAGATCTGCAGCACATCGAGCAGCGGACGCATACTGGCCGGCCAGTCGATACCGCGGCCGTCGAGTGAGGGCAGCACCACCGGCAAGCCGTTCTGGATGGTGATCTGGGCGTCCTTGCCTGGTCGCACGGTCGACGCGAGTTGCGGCTCCAGCGCGGCGATCACTGCGGGCTCGTCGACGGTGGTGGTCAAGCTGCCCTCGCCGTCCGGGGCGAATCGCAGCGCCGCTGCGATCACCTCCGGCTTGAGCACGGCGTCCTTGCCGTCACCGGTGACGTTGACTGGGCCGGACACTGCAGGCTCGACGACGTCGCGCAACGCTGCCTGGATTCCGTCGGAGGTAGTGCTCACCGGCAGGGTCGCGACCGGAACCACCACGGTGCCGCCGCGGACCCAGATGCCCAGCACCACGTTGCTGGCAGCCGGCACGTCCAGCCGCTGGCCAGGTTTGGGATCGACCGGGATCGGCTGCGCGCCTTCGAAGCGGATGGTGCCTTCGACCGGTTCCCGGTCGATCTGTGCCCGTAATCCTTCCAGCGCCGCGGTGAGGGCTTCCGGGTTCCCCCTGGTCACCACGGCAACCTCGTGGGTCCTCCAGGTTGAGGCCAGACGGGTCCACGGGTTCAGGGACTGTGCACCCGCCTGAGCGAGCGTGCCGGGCCAGTCCAGGGTAAGACCAGCGCGTACCGGGTCGAGAATGGTCTCGACGTCACCCGCCCGCAGCGTGAGCGGATGGTTCAGCCGTGGCTCCAACTGCTGGTGCAAACGCTGCTCGGCTGCGACCTGCTGCATCCCGCCCACGTCGACACCCGCGACGATGACGCCACGTGGCACGTCACCGCGAGACATCGCCAGATCGACCACGTAGGCGAGCACGAGCAGCCCGAGCACGACAGCCGTGGCGAGCCCACCCCAGCGCAGCGCCCGCTTGCGGGTGCTCGGCTGGTCATCCCACGGTGAGAGCGGCGGTGTCCCTGCTGCCTGTTCTGGGGTGCGCGGATCGACAGCGGAACTCGTTAAGGCTGAGTTCCGTGCCTCAGAGTTCGCTGTCTCAAAGTCAACTGTCTCAGCGGTCTGCGGGATCTCGTCGGTGTCGCCGCCCTCGGCCGGCCCGCCGAACCACGACCATGTCGCGGACTTTGCTGGCGTGTCAGGCACCGCACCTTCTTCCCGTCGACGACCCGGCACTCCGGCTGCAATCGGTCTCAGTCATGTTGACGTCACAGATAGAGGCCGGTTCCATGTTCGGTGCGCTCGCTGGCGACGGCCTGCAGATCCCGTTCCCGCACCACCAGGTAAGAACGACCGCGCACCTCGAACTCGAACTGATCTTCGGGGTTGAACAGCACCCGGTCGCCCACTTCGACGGTACGGACGTGGTTACCGACCCCGTACACCTCACCCCAGGACAACCGCTTGGCCATCTGCGCCGTCGCCGGAATGACGATGCCGCCGCTGCTCCGGCGCTCGCCCTCCTCGCCCACGAGGCGCACCATCACGCGGTCGTGCAGCATCTGGATCTCGAGCTTGCTGTCGGGCACGGCGACGAGGGTAGTGCCCCCTCCGGCGCTGCCCGGTGCGGCCCGCATTGCCGCTGGCGTCGTGACAACGTCATGACAGAGGAATGCCCCGTGAGGCTGCCGGGTCGGGGGTCCAACAGCATCACGGGGCTAACTGTGTCATCGCTGGGTGCGGTGGCGTTGTTACAAGCCCGTGCCGGCCAGGGGTTGATTCACCCATTTGGGGGTTCACACCGCCGGCCTGCCGAGTAGGAAGCGCCCGAAGTGCGGGACGGTGAACGCGATCTGCCCCCGTTCCCCGGAGTAGACGAGCCCTTTCTTCAGCAGGCTGTCCCGCGCCGGGGACAGCGACGAGGCCCGGCGCCCGAGCTGGCCGGCCACCTGGGTGGTTCCGATCGGCTCGTCGCGGCCACCGGTGAGTTCGGCCATCGACTGCAGGTACTCCCGTTCGGTCGGGGTGGCCCGCTCGAACCGGGATCCGAAGAACCCCACGGCGAGCTCGCCTTCGGCTTCGGGAGCGGCCACCTGAACGTCGAGAATCCCGATCGGTGACGCCGGGGCCGCATCCCACGCGGCCTTGCCGTACGCCTGCACGAAATAGGGATAACCCCCTGAGGTCTCGAACAACATGTCCAGCGCGTCGGGGGTGATCGCGGCGTTCTCCCGCTCGATCGGCGCGACCACCGCGCGGTCGGCATCGGAGCGGTCCAGCCGATCGATCCGCAGGTAACGGAACAGCCGCTCGGAATAGGACTTCGACGCGCTGAGCACCGCAGGCAGGTGCGGCAACCCGGCGCCGACCACCACCAGCGGCGCTCCGGACTGGGACAGCTCGTGACAGGCGGCGCACAGCGCGGAGACCTCGTCAGGCGCCACATCCTGCATCTCGTCGATCAGCAGCGCCACGCCGGTGCCGACGTCGGCGGCCAGTTCGGCGACCTCGGTGAAAAGCTCCACCAGGTCGATCTCGATATCCCCGGAGTCGGCCCGACCCGCTACCACCGGTGCGTCGATGCCCGGCTGCCAGCGGTCCCGCAGCTTGGCGCCCTCGGGCGCGGCGCGCAGCGCGAAGGCCTTGAGCACCCCGAGTACTTCATCGACCCGATCCGGGGCCCGGTGGCGTAGCGCCAGATCGCGCACCGCCCGGTGCAGCGCAGCCGACAGCGGGCGGCGCAACCCACCGTCGGGACGGGCCTCGACTTTGCCGGCTCCCCATCCCCGACGCAGCGCCATCGACCGGAGCTCACCGAGCAGCACCGTCTTGCCCACCCCACGCAAGCCGGTCAACACCAAGGAGCGTTCCGGGCGACCGCGGGCCACCCGCTCCAGCACTACCTCGAAGGCGCCCAGCTCACGGTCCCGCCCGGTCAGCTCGGGTGGCCGCTGCCCGGCACCGGGAGCGAACGGGTTGCGCACCGGATCCATCCTCGGACCGTATCCGGCTCTCTAGCGTTGACCGCAGATTCCGTAATAGATCCCGATCGGCGTGTCGCTGCATCGAGTACGGCGTAATGCTGGCCTATGCACAAGTCGGAGGTAGATCGTGTCGATTCGTACCCTGGCGAATGGCGTCCTGACTGCTGTCCTGATCGCCAACGCAGTGGGGTGTGCGTCCAGCGCGACGCCGCCGGGGGCTTCTGTGGTGCCGCGTCCGGGTTGTGCGGCGCCTGCGCCGTCGGGTGTTGACACCGTGCGAGCCTGGATCGGGTACGTAGCCGCGCATCGCGGTGATGTCTCGCTCACGGTCGATGACGGGCGGGGTGCCCGCGTGGTGTTGCGACCTGGCCAGCAGCAGCCGTTGGCATCGGCGGCCAAGGTGGTGCACCTCGCCGCGTATGGCCGGGCCGTCGCCGAGGGGCGGGTGCGTGCCGCTGATCAGGTTCGGGTAGACGAATGGGAGCGCTGGTACTTGCCGGGCACCGACGGTGGAGCCCACCCGAAGGCCCTCGACCGGGCCGGGGTGCGCAACGACGGGGTACGCGCTCTGGACCCGCAGCGCAGCGTCCCGCTCGATACCGTCGTCGCATCCATGATCCAGGAGAGTGACAATGCGGCCGCTGATCTGCTTCGCGACCGGCTCGGCGACGAGGCTTTGAGTCGGGCAGCGGCCGACGGCGGGTGGATCGACGTCGACCTTCCCTCGTTCCTCGGAGCGACGCTGGCACTCGTCGCCCCTGAACTTGCCCCGGCTTCGGTGCCACGAGCCCAGCGTGCGGCCGCGGAGCTGGCCTTGGCCCGGCGCTTTGCCACCGATCCGACGCTGCGCACCGAGCTCTCCACCCGCCCGCTGCCTCCCATCGAGGTGCAACAGCGTTGGGCCGACGAAACCACGACGGGTTCGGCCAGCCAACTTAACGCCCTGCACAGGGCGATCTCGACCGGCGCGCTCGGGCCGGGTGCTGACGTGGCCCGCCGTCATCTGGAATGGCAGGAGGCGTCATTGCCCGGTGTGGTAGGGGTTGGATTCAAGGGCGGCAGCCTGCCCGGTGTGCTGACCGAGGCGTTCACAGTGCGTCGCGAGGACGGCAGCACGGCGACCGGCATCTTGCTCGTGCGCCGGATGCCCGCCGCTGACTGGGTTGAGGCACTCACCAGCTTCGCTCACCAACAGATGCTGCTCGCCGCCATGACCGATCCGGCCGTGATGACCCAGCTGAAATGCAGTGTCTAACGTCTACCGCGGGTGAGGACCGAAGCGGTTAGCGGGCGGTCACTCCCGCAGGGTTGGCGTCCCTCAACGCAGCCTTACCGCGGATGACACCACCGCTCTCGTCCACGAACTGTGCGACGACCGGCGAGGTGAAGACCACGTTGTCGGCGAAATGGCTCAGGACAGCGTCGACGTCATGAGTATTCCAAGCCTTCACCCAGTCCTCGGCGAAGGCCACCGCGCCGGCGTGATCCACGCATCAATCATGACTCATCGACGCACGTGTTCTCATTCCGGCAGGGTTGAACGCCGTCCTCATCCAGCGACCAGAACGGGTTGTGGGCGACCTCCCAGCGGTGGCCGTCAGGATCGGCGAACACGCCCGAATAGCCGCCCCAGTCCGTGGTGACAGCGGCGCGGACCACGGTGCCGCCCGCGTCCTGCGCCTCGGCCAGCACGGCGTCGACCTCCTCCGGCGAGCCGACGTTGTGGGCGAGCGTGATCCCGCCCCAGCCGCCCGGGTCTTGGGTGACTCCGGAGTCCTCCGCCAGCGCGGCACGCGACCACAACCCGAGCGCTGGTCCGGTGCGTGCAGGAACGTGATCTCATCCGACGAGCCGGCGGCCTCTCGCCATCCGAGCGCCGCGTAGAACGCCCGGGCGGGTCATGTCAAAGTCGAGGCACCCCGGTGACGTCCGCGCCGCATGAACCAGGGTCGCGGTAGGGGCAACCCTCATGTTTCCAGGCAGCGCAAGGGGCACTCTATTCATGGTCAGCAATACGCCTGGACGCAACGCCGGAACGCCCAGGCGTACGGCCGGGCTCGCAAGTTCGCCAACACCGGCGAGGTGCAGCTAACTTTCTGAAGGAAGTGGCCAGTCGCATCGACTCGGCCAAGCCCACTGTTATCTATGTCGATGAAGCACAGGAGCGTTCGATACGTCCGCAAGCGGATGGGCGTGCCGCTCCCGGTAAGTGAGACATTGCACCACCTGCGGTTGATGGCGAACGTCGACAAGAACGACGTCGTGTGCCAAACCACTCCTCGATGGAGGGATGAACCCGCCGCTACGGCGCGGGAGTGGATGGGGGCCGGTGGTCTTCGGGAACAACAGCGCCAGCCACGGGTGCTCACTGAGCAGCTGCTTACGATTGCGGCTGCGGTACCTTCGGACCGGGCCGGCCACGGTACCACTCGTCCCACGCGCGCAGCTGCGCGAGCAGCGCTTCGAGGCTGCGGCTGACATCGGTCAGGACGTACTCCACCTTCGGCGGCACATCGTCCGCGACCAGGTCGGCTCGTATCAGCCGGGAAGGTCACCGCCGCCGAGGCGCCACATCTGTTGGAACACGAATGGAAACACCCCGGGTAGCCAGCCGACGTGGTGCGGTGGGAGATCGTCATCGACCCGACCCTCGGCTCCCGCGTCGAGCTCACCCAGACCATCCCCGCCGGCCTGTCGGACGAGGTGGCGACCGCACTCGCCGCGTGGCACACCCACCTCGAACTGTGGTCGATAGGCGACGTTCTGCAAAGGTGATCCTCAACGGCGGTCGGGCCGCTCCTGCTGTGCCCTGGAGGCATTCACGATGGACGGCTTGACGGCGGTCGTCACCGGAGCTGCCAGTGGGATCGGACGCGCGTTGGCTGGTGCACTGGCTGGCCGCGGGGCGAACCTTGTACTGGCCGACGTGGATATCGCAAGCCTCCGCCACGTCTG
>DASQVB010000486.1:0-3778 GCA_035640975.1 Pseudonocardiaceae bacterium | reverse complement strand
CAGCGGGATCGCCGAGATCAACGACGAGTCCAGCGACCGCATCGGCATGCGCATCGTGATCACGCTCAAGCGTGACGCGGTCGCCAAAGTGGTGCTCAACAACCTCTACAAGCACACCCAGTTGCAGCACACCTTCGGCGTCAACATGCTGGCGATCGTCGAGGGCGTGCCGCGCACGCTGCGGCTGGATCAGATGGTCCGGCACTACGTGCGCCACCAGCTCGACGTCATCGTCCGGCGGACCCGATACCTGCTGCGCAAGGCCGAGGAACGGGCCCACTTGCTGCGCGGTCTGGTCAAGGCGCTGGACATGCTCGACGAGGTGATCGCGCTGATCCGCCGGTCCCCGACGGTGGATGACGCGCGCACCGGGCTGATGGAGCTGCTGGACGTCGACGAGATCCAGGCGAACTACATCCTGGAGACCCAGCTGCGCCGGCTGGCCGCGATGGAGCGACAGAAAGTCATCGAAGACCTCGCCGAGCTCGAGCGGGAAATCGCCGACTACCTGGACATTCTGGACAAACCCGAGCGGCAGCGCACCATCGTTCGCGACGAGTTGGTGGAGATCGTCGAGAAGCACGGCGACGAGCGCCGCACCATGATCACCGGTTACGACGGTGATGTGTCGAACGAGGATCTGATCGCCGTCGAGGACGTGGTGGTCACCATCACCCGCACCGGCTACGCCAAGCGGACTCGCACCGATCTGTACCGGGCGCAGAAGCGTGGCGGCAAGGGCGTCATGGGCGCAGGCCTGAAGACCGACGACATCGTGGCGCACTTCTTTGTCTGCTCCACGCACGACTGGATCCTGTTCTTCACCAACAAGGGCCGGGTGTACCGGGCCAAGGCCTACGAGCTGCCCGAAGCCAACCGCAATGCCCGTGGTCAGCACGTGGCGAACCTGCTCGCGTTCCAGCCGGATGAGCAGATCGCCCAGGTCATGCAGATCAAGGACTACACCGCGACGCCGTATCTTGTGCTGGCCACCCGCGATGGTCTGGTCAAGAAGAGCAAGCTCACTGATTTCGACTCCAACCGCGCCGGCGGGCTGATCGGGATTAACTTGCGAGACGACGACGAGCTGGTCGGAGCGGTGCTGTGCTCCAGCGACGACGACCTGTTGCTGGTGTCAGCGCATGGTCAGTCGATCCGGTTCCAGGCGACCGACGACGTCCTGCGCCCGATGGGCCGGGCCACGTCCGGGGTGTTCGGAATGCGGTTCAACGACGGTGACGAACTGCTGTCCCTCGCGGTGGTCCACGCCGGACGGTTCCTGCTGGTGGCGACCGCGGGCGGGTATGCCAAGCGGACCCCGATCGACGACTACCCGGTGCAGGGACGCGGCGGCAAAGGGGTGCTTACCCTCCAGTACGACCGCCGGCGTGGCAGGCTGGTCGGAGCTTTGATCGTGGACATCGACGACGAGCTGTACGCCATCACCTCCTCGGGCGGGGTCATCCGGACCACCGCCAAGGAGGTCCGAAAGGCCGGTCGGCAGACCAAGGGGGTGCGTTTGATGAACCTAGGTGAGGGGGCCACTCTGGTAGCCGTCGCACGCAACGCCGAAGAAGCCGACGACCTAGATGCCAGCGACGCAGACGCCGACGGTGCACCGACGAAGGATGACTCGTGACGAGGCCTGAGAACACCAAACCAACCGACGTGCAGCTACGGTCGGAGCAGCCCGATGCTGCTGCCGCCGAGCCGTCTGGGTCTGCCGAGAACGACCCTGTTCAGAGAAGACCCTCAGGCAACGGCGCTACCCCGGTGACGTCGCCTCCGCTGCAGCGCGCACCGGAGGACATGGATCAGAAAACGGTGCGGCTGCAGACGGGGAAACCCGAGCATTCCCGCGGCGCCCCCAGCAACGCGCCGCCACCGCCGCTGTCCACGGTGCGGATCGGGGGGTACACCCCACCCGAGCGGGTGGCGCCTGCCCAGCCGGCGGACACAAGGGTGCGGCCGGCTCGAGTCCCGCGACGGACGAGCCTGCAGCTGCAGCACCTCGAGCCGTGGTCGGTGCTCAAGATCTCACTGGTGCTGTCGGTCGCTGGGTTTCTGGCGTGGATGGTGGCCGTGGGAGTGCTGTACGGCGCGCTCGGTGGTATGGGCGTATGGGACCAGCTCAACGGCACCTACTCCGACCTCACCTCGGTGAACAACCCTGAGAGCGGTACGGCGCTGATCAGCGGTGGGCGGGTGTTCGGGGTAGCCCTGGTGATCGGGCTGGTCAACATCGTGCTGATGACGGCGCTGGCCACCGTCGGCTCGCTCATCTACAACATCGCGACGGACCTCGTCGGCGGCGTTGAGGTCACGCTGTCAGAACCTGAGTGATGCACGGCGAGGCAGTTTGGGCCCCGATGAGGCCGTGCGGTAGCCTCGCGGCGCCGGGGGCCTGTAGCTCAGTCGGTTAGAGCGCATCCCTGATAAGGATGAGGTCGCTGGTTCAAGTCCAGCTAGGCCCACCGAAGAAGCACCATGTGGCAGGAGGAGATTCATCGTGAGGAAGCTTATCCCGCTCGTGCTCGTCGCCCTGGTCACTTTGCTGGTGGTGCGCCGCCAGCGTTCCGCGAAGGCGGAGGCCGACCTCTGGCGTGAGGCCACCACCCCGACCACCTGAGTCACCACCGGGCACTCGCCGCGTTCGGAGCCGGGGACGTAGCTCAACTGGTAGAGCACCGCCTTTGCAAGGCGGGGGTTGAGGGTTCGAGTCCCTTCGTCTCCACGAGGCTGACCAGCACTTTCGGATTCTCTAGTACGTTGTTATTTGATCAATGTCACCGAGAGTGTCACCGGGTAGAGTCCTGGCATGGTCAAGAAGGTGGCTGGCGGTCGGGAGCGCGGTCACATCCGGCGGCGCGGGAACTCCTACCAAGTTCTCATGTACGCGGGCGTCGACCCGCTGACCGGCCGTGAACTTCGCCTCACTGAGTCGACCACCGACGAGGCTGAGGCAAAGCGGATCTTGAAGCGTTACCGCGCGCAGGTCGACGAGCAGAGTCACGCCCGGACCAAGGCCACCTTTCGTGCAGCCATGGAAGCGTGGCTGCGGGTGCACGACATCGAGGAGACGACCCGCGGAGGGTACGAGGCGTACGCCCGGCTGTACCTATATCCAGGATTCGGCGACGAGCCGATAGGCAAGATCACCGCGAGACTGCTGGAGGAGTTCTACGCCGAGCTGCGCCGTTGCCGCGCCCGCTGCGATGGCCAGCCCTCGGTCGACCACCGAACAGTAGGCCCGCACGAGTGCCGAACGGTCCGGCACCGGCGGCCGCCCGGTCGACCGCCAGCCGGCGGCTACCCCGCCCACGACTGCGCTGCGGTCGGCTGCACGGTGATCGTGTGTCCGCCGCATCAGTGCCGGCCGCTGTCTGCGGCCACGATCCGCCGGATTCACTTTGCGATCAGTGCCACGCTGACCGCGGCTGTGCGGTGGGAGTGGATCAAGAGCAATCCCGCGTCGATCGCCAAGAAGCCGCGGCAGCCGGCGCCCCAACCGAAACCACCGACTGTCGAGCAGGCGGGCCGCATCGTCGCTGCCGCGTGGGAGCAGGACGAGAACTGGGGCACACTTGTTTGGCTGGTCATGGTCACCGGAATCCGGCGAGCCGAGCTGCTCGCCTTGCGCTGGAGCGACGTCGACCTCGCGGCCGGCAAGCTCAACGTCCGCCGCAACTATGTGCGGTTGACCGGGCGGTCAATCGAGAAGGACACCAAAACCCACCAGATGCGCCGGATTTCGCTGGACCCAGCGACCGTCGAGGTG
>DASQVB010000485.1:0-4030 GCA_035640975.1 Pseudonocardiaceae bacterium | reverse complement strand
GAAGTCAGCAAAAAGTCAGCAACCCTTCGCCACGAAGCGGTACCGAGGCACACGGTGAGCACACCGGTGAGCACGCCACAGCACTCGTTGATACTGGTCGTCACGCTCTACGCGCGTTCGGGACGAAGAGGCCACGGTTGGTTCAGCTCCGGCCGCCAGACTGTTCGATGATGCTCCCGGACTCGCACGTCACTAACGAATCATGAGGTGCTTCTAGCAAGACATCTTGCTGTGGGCTACCAGTTCATGATCACCGGGGCGGACCACTCTCACATGGGCGGTTCCGACGTTCGACAGGTGACCGACGTCAGTGCCGAAGAGCGAGATGTCTATCTATGCAGTTCAAAGCCCACGTGCTAGAAGCATTAAGAGATTGATGGCTTACCTCGTGAAGAGCGTGGCCGAGATCGTCACCCCGGACACCGACGCCCAACACCGCCACGCCGACCGGTTGCACGCCGAACTGTCGGTGACGCCGTGCTCGCCTCGGTGTGCGGTGTGGCTGTTGTATGGCATCCAACCCCTGGGCGTCACCTCTCGCACCATGCCGGGGCACTGTAAGAGCCGCGCGCACCGCCGCAGCACCCTGGGTCTGCCCGGTCGGCGGGTGCTGGTCTCGCGCAAATGGTCGGGCAAGACGTTGGCCGATCACCGGGCTGACCGGATGGCTTTTGTGACACAGGCCTTGGCGGCGGTCGGAATCGAAAAACCGGCCCAGGACACCTCCCGGTTGCTCTGGCGCAAACTCGCCCCTGGGGATCCCCACGTGCCACCACGAACGCACCTGATCATGCAGGCCATCGCCCAACGCATTGCCTGGCGCGCCGAATACGACCGGGCCATGTTGACCGCGACCGGACCACCACCGACTGCCACCACTGTGTCGGCAATTCCAGACGCAGCATGACGACGGGGGAGAACGAGACATGAGCAGCAAGTCCTCAAGCAAGGTTCGGGAGCTGGCTCAGCTGATGACTGTTCCGGACATGCTGGCAGCGCTGGGTGGGTCGGTGTCACGAGACACCTTTTACAAGTGGCGACAGACCGGAAAAGGGCCACGATGCTTCACTCTCCCGAACGGGGAACTGCGGTGCACGGTAGTCGACTTCACCGAATGGCTCAGCGGGCTTCAGGGGCGGGCGGCATGACTGCAACGTTTAAGGTGCGGTTCTGGGAAATTGCGGACTGGACGAAGTTGAAAGACAAGAAGAAAAAGAAGGGTCGTCCCTACGGCGTCCGATGGGTGACCGAGCACAAGTCGCACTCGGAGTGGTATTCCACCAAGGCGCTTGCCCATAGCCGGCGAGCGGAGTTGATGCAAGCCGCACGCGACGGCGAACCGTTCGATGTTGACTCGGGTTTGCCCGTGGCTGAGTTGAAACGGCGAAACTCGCTGTCCTTCGTCGAGTTCGCTCAGTCCTACATGGACATGAAGTGGCCGGATGCGGCAGCCAAGACGCGCACCAGCACGGTAGACGCCTTGGCTACAGCGGGCACCGGTTTCGTTCGTGACGCTGTCGGCAGGCCCGAGGCGACTGACCTTCGGCGGGTGCTGGCCTCCACGCTGCTGCCCCCGACGACCCGAGATGGTGAGCCGTCGCCGCAAGACCGGAAAGTCGTCGCGTGGCTCGTTCGACATTCACGTCCCTTGCACGACGTAACCGACGCGGTGGCGATGCGAGACATGTTGGATGCTCTAGCGACGAGGCTAGATGGCAAAACCGCGGCGGCCACCGTGTATCGGCGGAAACGCGCAGTGCTGTTCAACCTGCTGTCCTACGCCGTCGAACGGGAGCTGCTGACGAACAATCCGATGACCAAAGTCAAAAGGACCGCTCCCAAGATCGCCGAGGGAGTGGACCCACGTGTGGTTGCCAACCCATCCCAAATCAGGCAGCTGTTGACCGCCGTGACCTACGTTGGCCGGCGTAACCGAGACCGAGGCGCGCACCTAGCCGCCTTCTTTGCGGTGGGCTACTACGCGGCCGCCCGGCCGGCCGAAGGATTGGCGCTTCGAGAGCAGGACTGCACACTGCCCAGCCAAGGCTGGGGACAGCTGGCACTCGGCGAGTCCCGTCCCGCAGCGGGCAAGCGGTGGACCGACTCCGGGGAAGTCCACGACCGGCGGGGTCTCAAACATCGTGGGACCAAGGAGGTCCGGCTGGTGCCGATTCCGCCGGTCCTGGTGAGCGTCCTGCGCGAGCATCTGGACCGCTTCGGCGCCGGACCGGATGGGCGGCTATTTCGCGCCCCGACGGATGGCATCGTGTCGTCCTCGACCTATTTTCGGGTGTGGGATGAGGCGCGCAGGTACGCCTTGACGCCTTCGCAGGTGGCCTCGCCGTTGGCTGGTCGTCCCTATGACCTGCGGCACGCTGCGGTGTCGCTGTGGCTGAACCGGGGTGTCCCGGCGCCCGAGGTGGCCCAGCGCGCCGGTCACTCGGTGGATGTGCTGCTCAAGGTCTACGCAAAGTGCATTGAGGGTGACCGCGTGAAGATCAATAACGTGGTTGAAGATGCGTTTGCTGAGTAGGACGCAGCTCGTGACGGACGGTCCTGGGGGACACCTCCAGGGCCGTTCGCCATTTCGCGATGGTTTCGCGAACGGTGGCAGATGGGCCCTCACAGCAGCAGACACTGACCGAACCTGTGATCAACAAATCTCGCGTTTGTGCTGGCCAAGCATGGTTTTCCTGGTGAATGGTGGTGCCCCCGGCAGGATTCGAACCTGCGACACACGGTTTAGGAAACCGATGCTCTATCCCCTGAGCTACGAGGGCTGACCTGCGGTCTTGCCGGGTCCGGAGCCTACCGTGCTGGCTCTGGTCCGCGTCTGGTCCGCGGGTTTGGCTGGGCCGCAGCGTCCACGGCTGGCGCCGGGGGCAGTGTCTCATGGTCGTGGTGGGCCGCGAGAGCCGCCGTGATCCGGTCATTGATCTCTCCTTCCTGTCCGTCGATGCAGTTGGCGTAGATCTTCAGCAGCACGGCCACGTCGTGGCCGAGCCTCCGGGCGACCTCGGTGGCGGGCACGCCGTTGTTCAGCCACAGCGAGGCTGCCGCGTGCCGCAGGTCGTAGGGCCTGCGCGCCAATGGTGAGTGGACCTGTTCCTCGGTCAGCGCTGAGAGGCGTGCTCGGGCCCAGGCCCGCCGGGCGCTGGCCTCGTTGAACGGCCCGCCGCGCTCGTTGCTGAATACCTGTCCTGCTTCTCCGGTTCCGAAGGTCTCCAGGTGGGTGCGGAGTAGACGGACCAGCTCAGCCGGGATCGGCACAATTCGTATCGCGTTGGAGGCTCGGCGCTTGAGCGCGCGATGGTCGCGAGCCTCGCCATTGTCGGTCCACTCTTGCCCCGCCCAGGGTTCCGACCGGGCGAGTTGGAGTCGTCCCCATCCGGATGCTGGCAGTTCGCAGTCGCCCGCTCTGAGGGCGACGACTTCGGCTGGTCGCATGCCGGCGTAGTACAGGCACCCGAAGAAGGCCATCAGGTATTCGCCGCGGCGAGGCTGTCCCCGTACGGCGTCGAGCAGGGAGCGGACCTGCTCTGGACTGGCTACCACCCGGCGGTCCACCGCGTCTGCCACGTCTGGTGCCGTCCATTGCACCTGGTCCACCGGGTTGCTGGGTAACAGTCGCCGCTCGACGGCGAGCCCGAGCGTGTTGTAGAAGACGGCGCGTTTGCGGTAGACGCTGGTCGCGGCGGCGGGCTTGCCGTCTAGGCGCACCGTGAGTGCGTCGAGCACGCTGCGGATTACCGCCAGATCCCGCAGCGACGACACCGACCGAGACGCACCGGCCACCCAGGCGAGCGCCTCAGCCACGTCGACCGGGGGAGTGCCGGTGGTTCGGCGGCCGGTGTTGAAGGCCCATCCGAACAATGCCCGGCGGATCAGGGCATCGTCGGGCCGGCCGCGCCGGGGGAGTAGCAGTGCCATGGTCACTGTCGTCAATGCTTCGGCGATGGACTTGCGCGACTTCGCCGCGGCCCTCGGCCACTTGGTATCGACGTAGGACACGGCATGGTCGAACCACGGC
>DASQVB010000484.1:0-6812 GCA_035640975.1 Pseudonocardiaceae bacterium | reverse complement strand
GCGGTCGCCGGGGGTAGCGCGGCCACCGCCGCGAGCAGTTCCGGGGTCGGCCCGACGCTGCCCACCATGCTGTTCATCCCGCCCCGTACGTCGCCTGCCGCAGAGCGGACGGACCGGACGGCTGGGGTTGGCGGGGAGGTGTTGCCGGATTCGTCCGGTGCATCGGGGGGCCAGAGCTGCGCGGTGATGCCGTTCGGGCCTGGTTGTAAGCCATTCGATGTGACGGCGGCGACATTGTCGATCACCTCGCCAGGACCGGCGAGCAGCGCGCGGAACAGCGCACACCGAGCGGTCAGTTCAGCCCGGGTTCCGACGTCAACCACCCGACCGCCGTCGAGCACTGCGATCCGGTCGGCCAGTGCGAGTGAGGAGCGGCGATGGGCGATGAGCAAGGTGGTGCGTTGCGCGGTCACCGCGCGCAGCGTGGTGTGGATGGCCGCTTCGGTGGCCGCGTCGACCGCGGAGGTCGCGTCGTCGAGCACCAGTATCCGCGGGTTCGACAGCAGTGCCCTGGCCAGCGCGATTCGCTGTCGCTGCCCGCCGGACAGGGTCAGTCCCCGCTCGCCGACCCGGGTGCTGTAACCCTGTGGCAGCGCGGAGATGAACTCGTGTGCCGCCGCGGCCCGGGCCGCTCGGTACACCTCCTCATCGGTGGCGTTCGGGCGACCGTAGGCGATGTTGGCCCGCACCGTGTCGGAGAACAGGAACGCCTCTTCGAAGACCATGCCCAGCGCCCGGCGCAGCGACGCCAACCGCAGCTGCTGGACGTCGATGGTGTTGCCGGGGGGGCCGATCCGGATCGCACCCTGCTGGATGTCGTAGAAGCGGGGCAGTAGCAGCGAGACCGTGGACTTGCCCGAGCCGGGCGTGCCCACCAGCGCCAGCGTTTCGCCCGGCTCGACGCGCAGGGATACCCCGTCGAGTACCGGCTCGCTGCGGGTGTAACCGAAGCGCACCCCATCCAGGTGCACCGCCAGCGGCCCATCCGGAACATCGATCGCATCCGGGGCGTCCCGTACCTCGGGCTGGGAGTCGATCAGTTCGTACACTCGCTCCACGCTCGCCCGGGCAAGCTGTGCGCTGACCACCAGATTGGCGATCATCCGAGCCGGGCTGACGAGCATCGCCAGGTACGCAGCGAACGCCACGAAGGTTCCCAAGCTGATCCGGCCGTCCAGAGCGAGCATGCCGCCCAGGGCGAACACCGCGACCTGGCCCAATGAGGGCAACGCGGTCAGGGTGGGGGCGAACGTGGCGGTCAGGCGTGCCGAACGCATCCGTTCGGCGAACAGCCGCCGGGCCCGGTTTTCGAGCCGGGACACCGCGCTGGCCTCCTGGCCGAAACCCTTCACCACCCGGACCCCGGTGACGGTCTCCTCAACGTGCTCGGTGATCTCGGCGGCGCGCTGCTGGGCCGACCAGGTCGCCGGGAACAGGGTGCGCCGGGTCCGGGTGGTCAACAAGCCCGCAGCCGGTATCACCACCAGCGCGACCACCGTGAGCAACGGAGACAGCCACAGCATCGCCACGAGCGCGACGACGAAGAGCACCAGCATGCCCGCGACCAGCGGGACCAGCGACAACAGACCCTGCACCAGCTGCAGGTCGGAGATCGCGCGGGATACGATCTGCCCGGTACGGAGGACGTCTTGCTTGGCGCCGTCGAGCTTCTGCACCGCGCGGAACACAGCACGGCGCAGGTCGTGCTGTACGTCCAGGGATAGCCGCCCGCCGAGGTAGCGGCGCACGAAGGCGGTCCCGAACCGCAGTAACGCCACCCCGACCAGCGTGGCGACCAACCAGCCGAGCCGCTGGGTGCTGCCGGCCACCGCGTCGTCCACTGCGAGCCGGGTCAGCAGCGGGATGGTGGCCTCCATCCCGACCCCGACCCCGGAAGCGACGAGTGCCGCCACGCTCAGGTAAGGGTGGCGCCAGCATGCAGCCGCGAGCCTGCGGATCCAGCCGCGTCGGTTCGCCGTGGTTTGCTCGGGCACGATCGTCAGATTAGGCGGCCGCACCGACAAACCACGCCGGGATCAGTACCCGTCGGGTGGAAAGAAAGATCAAGCTCGGGGGTATCCACCTCGCCGCAGGTGGGGTAGGGCAATCGCGGGCTCGGTTGCCTCGGACCGGTGCGCCGATGCGTTGCCGGCCTTGTTGCGGGAAAGGTTGTGCAGGGTGACCTGGTCGGCGGCAGGAGCGTGGAGCTGGCGCGGCACCACCACGACCTGGCGGGGTCGGCGGAACGGAGTGGATTTTCCAGCGGGCCGCTCGATCGACTCGGTTCCATCGCCGATGAGGTGCCGGTGCGCGGTCTCCCACACATCGCAGGGCCAGCGACGGCGACGAAGCCACCCCGAGCACACCGGGCAGCGACCAGTGGGGTCCGGCTGATGTTGGACGAGCAGTTCTCGCCATCCGTCGGTAATGGTCCGGATGTGGTTGCGCGCTACCGGTACAGACAGCGCCGCACCCGCCCGAGCGGCCATCTCCTCGACCGCTGCCAATCGCTCCAGCACCGCACGCCGCACCCTGCGATCCACCAGACCACCTCCTCGTCGCCCCCCGACCACCCCGAGAGCGCACCTGACATGCATAACGACTTGACCCAAACGCCGTCACGCCTCAGGGCATTGTTCTACCGGACTTCGCGCGTGGGCTTAACCCCCCCTCGAACTCGTCACCCCTTCACCGATTCCGTACGCCCTCGCTTTACCCCCGGGGGGTGTAGTTCGTGATTGACGAGACCAAAATGGTCGAATTCTCACCACGCTGAGACCGAAGCCGAGGAGAACGCCATGCGCGTCGAGGTGGATTCGAACATCTGCGAGGGCCACGGACAGTGCAACTCGGTCGCACCCGAGGTCTATGACCTCGACGACGGCGGGTACTGCCTGATCCACAATACGGACGTCACGCCCGAGCTGGAGCCCCACGCCCGAGAGGGCGCACTGGCCTGCCCGGTGCAGGCCATCACCGTCACGCGCTGACAGCCTTGCCCCGTCCGTACGTTCTCGTCTCGGTGGCGACGTCCATCGACGGTTACCTCGACGACATGAGCGAGACGCGGTTGCTGCTGTCCAACACCGAAGACTTCGACCGCGTCGACGCCGTGCGCGCCAGTACCGATGCCATCCTGGTGGGTGCGAATACGGTCCGTCGGGACAACCCGGCGTTGCTCGTTCGCTCCCTGGAGCGTCAGCAACAGCGAATCCAACGTGGCCTGACTCGGCATCCGGTGAAGGTCACTCTGACTGGTCGCGGGGATCTGGACGCCGCTGCCCGGTTCTTCTCCTGTGGTGACAGCAACAAGCTGGTGTACACCTGTGATTCGGTAGTCCGGGCGCTTCGTGAGGCGCTGGGGGATGTCGCGACGGTGGTGGCAGCCGGAGAGCCGATCGATCTGGGTGCCATGCTGGACGATCTGGGCGAGCGCAAGGTCAAGCACCTGATGGTGGAAGGTGGCGGCACCGTTGTCAGCCAGTTCCTGGGCGCGGGCCTTGTGAACGAGATTCACCTCGTGATCGCACCGTTCTTCGTGGGTGACACCAGCGCCCCACGGTTCCGGCATACCGGTCGGTTACCGCACGACGCCGAGCATCCGATGACCCTTGCCGAGACCCGTCAGATCGGGGACGTCGTCCTGCTCCGTTACCTCGCCACTGGTACCGGCCGATGACAGATTCGGGGATCGATCGCGACCGTGGGCACCTGCAGCATGCGATCGAACTAGCGCAGTGCTGCCCCGTTTCCCCTACTGCGTTCTCGGTAGGCGCACTGATCATCGACGCCGAGGGCAGTCTGCTGGCCACCGGATACTCCCGCGAGACCGATCCGCACGACCACGCCGAGGAGGCCGCACTGGCCAAGCTCGGCCCTGACGATGCCCGGCTCGGTGACGCCACCATCTACAGCTCGCTCGAACCGTGCAGCGTCCGGGCCTCTCGGCCACGCAGCTGCACTGAGCTCATCCTCGCCACCCCGATCCCACGAATTGTGTTCGCCTGGCGCGAGCCCGCCCTTTTCGTCGACTGCCAGGGCGCCGAACTCCTCCGCGCCGCCGGTCGGGAGGTCGTGGAGCTACCCGAGTTCGCCTACCTGGTGCGCCGTACCAACCGCCACTTGCTCAAGCCCTGAGCGGCTCGATAGTGGGTCAGCTGGGTCGGAAGGTAGGTAAGGAGGAGCAGCTTCGCGCAAGCTGATGGATGTGGCCAGATCAACGACTGGTTGGCGGGGCGCTGTTTCGGTGGCCGCGCTGGGAGTGCTCGCGGCTGGCTGCGGCGTGCAGGAGCCGGAAGCTCCCGCGGTCGCCGATGGCAGCCATGTCGATATGTGCACCATCCTGTCCGACCGGGAGCTGGCCGAGCTGGGCATCACCCTGGGCACCCGCACATCGTTCGACGAGGTGGGTGTGGTCGGCTGCTACTGGCTGGGCAGGCCATTCACGCTGAGCCTGGACCGGGACAACACCACCCTCGCCTCGTCTCAGTCTCGCCGCCGTGATCCGGCCTTCGTCAGCGTCGCGGACAACACGGTGAACGGTCGGGCCGGAACTCAACTCGTGCTGGACCGGGACAGCTCGCAGTGCACGCAGTCGATGGACGGCGGTCCGGTATCGCTGACGGTGAGTGTGGCAGCGTCGTCGAACTTGGAACCGTCGATCGATGCGTGTGCCGAAGCGCTGCGGATCGCGCAGATGATCGAGCCTCGGTTGCCGCAAGCGTGAGCGGTCGCATCGGTCGATCTTTACGGTATTTGATGTTACATCCACGCGGTAATATCTGGCCCGTGGCTGCCCTCGACAGTGACTTGACCATCGACCAGCTCGCGGCGCGGGCCGGGATGACGGTGCGCAACGTCCGTTCGCATGCCAGCCGCGGGCTGCTGCCGTCGCCGCAGCTGCGTGGTCGCACCGCCTACTACGGCAACGAGCACCTCGCGCGGCTCCAGCTGATTGCCGGACTGCAGCAGCAGGGCTTTTCACTGGCCGCCATTGAAGCGGTGGTACGGCAGACCCCGGCGAAATCGGCCGAGCAGGCGCTCGCCTTCTATCGGGGGGTCCTCGCTCCTTGGCAACCCGAAGATCCGCTGGAGATGTCCTACGCCGAGCTGGCCGACTGGCTAGGTGTCGAGCCGCAGCCCACGACGCTGGACCAGCTGCATGCCGAGGGAACCTTGCAGTCCTTGGGGCACGACCGGGTGCGGATCATCAACCCCGGACTGTTACGGGCCGGGGCCCAGGCAGTGCGGCTGGGAATGCCGGTTGATGCGGTGATGGCGATGCGACCTGAGCTGTTGAAGCACGCCCGGGCGATTTCCGAGCTGTTCGTTGGGCTGTTCCGGGACACCGTATGGCGCGACTACGTGGCGCGCGGGATGCCGCAAAGCGAGTGGTCCGAGGTCCACGGGGTCGTCGAAGCACTGCAGCCGGTGGCCGCGCAGGCGCTGCTGGCGGCCTTCCGTTCCACGATGCCCGAGGCGATCGAGGCGTTCGGTCGGGAGGAATGCGACAGGCTAGCCGAGGGTGCCGACAGGAACGGTGTCTCCTGACGGCGCCCAATGTGACATGAATACGTGACAACGTAACGGCAGATGGTGTTCCATAACCCCATGACATCGATCCAGGGGCTGGTTACCGCCGCCACCTCGGGGTTGGCCGCGGCCCAAGAACTGCGCCCCATCGGAGGCGCCACACCCGGCCAAATCATCATCGCCAGCACCGTGGCAACCGTGCTCACCACCGGTTTGCTGCTGCTCGGCTACGGCCACCGCACCGACCGGATACCCATCCTGCGCAGGCTGGCCTTCGAGACCCAGCGCTGGCCGTTCAGCGCGGGGCAGCCAGGTTGGGTCGAGCTGCCCTCGACACTGGGATTCTTCTCGTTGATCACCGCGTTGCTGGGGATGTACTGGGACATCTCGCTGCACGTCGCCGATGGCCGCGACACCGGTCCGCTGGCCAACATCGCGCACTACCCGATCCTGTTCGGACTGTTCGGTATTTTCGCCGCCGGCGTGCTGGCCATCGTGCTGCCGGTGGGGGAACGGCCCGGCCCGGCTGCGGTGCGGATCACCCGCGACTGGTACGCGCCAGTCGGCGGGGTGCTGATGGCCGCCGCGGGATTCTTCGGGCTGCTGGGCTTTCCTCTCGATGACGTCTGGCACCGGCTGTTTGGCCAGGATGTGACCCTGTGGAGTCCCACCCACCTGATGCTGATCATCGGCGGTGGATTGTCGCTGGTGGGCCTCGCGGTGCTCGAGCGGGAAGGGCGGCTGGCCGGCGGCTACGACGAGGTAACTGCACTGGGCCTGTTCGTCCGGCGCGGAATGATCATGGGGGGCCTGCTCATCGGACTGTCGGTGTTTCAGGGCGAATGGGACTTCGGCGTGCCCCAGTTCCGCATGGTGTTGCAGCCTTTGCTCATCGCCATGGCGGCCGCGTGCGCCCTGGTCGCTGCCCGGCTATGGATCGGTCGGGGCGGCGCGCTGTTCGCCGTGGGGTTCTACGTCGGTGTGCGCGGTGCGGTCGGGTTAATCGTCGGACCGTTCCTTGCAGAACCCTTCCCCACCATCCCGTTGTACCTGGCAGAGGCGCTGTGCGTAGAGCTTGTCGCCCTGGTGCTGGCCCGCCGAGCGCTGCTGTGCGGCGCCGTCAGTGGTCTGTTGATCGGGACAGCGGGCTTCGCCGCCGAATACGCCTGGACCCAGGTGGCCTTCCGGCTGCCCTGGACCCCGGACATGCTCGTCGAGGGCATGCTGATGGCGCTGACCGGCGGTATCGCGGGCGGGGTCGCCGGGACCCTGCTGGCGCA
>DASQVB010000483.1:0-5550 GCA_035640975.1 Pseudonocardiaceae bacterium | reverse complement strand
CCGAGGTGCCCGAGTCGCGGGTGACCGAGCTGGAGGCCGGGATGCGCCAGCTGGCCTCAGCCGCAGTGGTGCGCTGACGCCTCCACGACCACGCGGGGATCAGGGTGGGAAAATCAGGCCGGGATCCGTGTCGGTGGTGGTCGTGGTGCTGGTCGCCCTGTTCTGCCCAACGGTGATCGTGATGGTCTGGTCCCGGGCGAAACCGGTGTCCGCCGGCACGTCCTGATCGAGGACTCGGCCCACCAGATTAGGGTCGTTCGTCGACGTGGTGGCCTGCTTGAGGGTGCCGGTCCAGCCGAGATTTCGCAGCGTGTTCAGTGCCTGGTTCGGGGTCTGCCCACGCAGCTCGGGCATCTGAAGCTGGTTGCCTCGGGACACCGTCAGGGCCACCGTGGTGTCTACCTTGACTTCGGTGCCCCCGGCTGGGTTCTGCTTCAGGACCTGCCCCTTCGGTGCCGCGGAGTCCACTTCCTGGAGCTGCGGGGTGAGACGAGCTCCGGCGATGTTGCGCTGGGCCTGGTCGATGTTGGTGCCGACGACGTCCGGCACGACCACGGTTTCCGGTGGCACGCCGACGGTGATGATCACCGACTTGGCCTTGGCCAACCGTTGTCCGGCCGGCGGATCCTGGACGAGCACCCGGCCGATGTCGTTATCGTCCTGCACGACCTGCTGGCGCTGGTCAGGGGACAGCACCAGACCCACCTGCTGCAGGGAGGCTTGGGCCTGCACACGGTCGAGCCCGAGCAGGTTGGGCACCTCCACCTCGGCCGGCCCAGCGCCGACGTCCAGCCGGATCGTCGACCCCGGCAGCGCCTCGCCTGCGGGACTCATCGCCACCACCCGGTCAAGGTCCTGCGGGGTTGACTCCACCGGCCGACGCTCGGTCTGGAAGCCGGCGGCGTTGAGCGTTTGCTCGGCAGGCACCACTGGCTGGCCGACCACGTTCGGCAGCACGACCTGTTCCGGGCCGCCACCGAAAAGGCGGGTGTACAGCAGAAGCACCAGCGCGATGAGCGCCGCGATCACGACCATGGTGAGGATCCAGATGCCCCGCCCGGACCGCCGCTCGTCCGGCGGCTCACCACTGGGCTCCGGACGGTACCGGTTGGGACGGATGGCCACGGTGGGGGCAGAGGAGTCGAGCATGAAGGTGCGGTCGGCGTCGGTCATCACCATCGGCGCCAGCTGCCGCTGCCCGGACAGCACGCGGATCAGGTCCGTACGCATCTCGGCAGAGGACTGGTAACGGTTAGCGGGGTTCTTGCTCATCGCCTTGAGCACTATCGCGTCTACTGCCGCCGAGACGTCGGGGTTCTGGTGCGAAGGTGGGATGGGATCTTCGCGGACGTGCTGGTAAGCCACCGCAACCGGAGAGTCGCCGGTGAACGGTGGATCTCCGGTGATCAGCTCGTAGAGCACGCAACCTGCGGCATAGACATCCGATCGGGCGTCCACCTGTTCCCCGCGGGCCTGCTCGGGCGACAGATACTGTGCGGTGCCGATCACTGCGGCGGTCTGGGTCACGCCCTGCCCATCAGCCAGCGCGCGGGCGATGCCGAAGTCCATCACCTTGACCGCGCCGGTGGTAGTGATCATCACGTTGGCCGGTTTGACGTCACGGTGAATGATTCCGTTGCGGTGGCTGAAGTCCAGCGCGGCGCAGACGTCGGCCATCGTCTCCATCGCGCGCTGCTCACCCATCGGACCTTCGGTCTTCACGATGTCGCGCAGCGTCCGGCCCTCGACGAACTCCATCACGATGTAAGGCAGCGGACCGTACTCAGACGATGTCTCACCGGTGTCGTACACCGCGACGATCGCCGGGTGGTTCAACGCCGCGGCGTTCTGCGCCTCCCGGCGGAAGCGGTGTTGGAACTGGGGGTCGCGGGCCAGATCGGCGCGGAGCACCTTGACCGCGACGTCACGGTCGAGGCGGACGTCGCGACCGCGGTGCACCTCGGACATGCCCCCGTAGCCGAGCGTCTCGCCCAGCTCATAACGCTCCGACAGTAGTCGGCGAGTGGTCATTCCTTGGCCGTCCCGCTCCTCGTTCGTGGCTTGCGGCTGCTTGCGGTCCGGCCCCATCATGCCTGCCGGCCGGTTGTCACTCGATAGGGGTCGCCCACTCACCTGACCCTCCTACAGGTCAGCTCGAGGGAAGATCCGCGGGGAACGAAACCCGCCAGCGGGCGGACGTCGGTCACCCGGCACCTGGACCGCCGGTCCCAATCGACCTGCTCACCGTCTTCGTCCACCACCCGCGGCACCAAACCCTGGGTCTTGGCGGTGATCACGGCATCGCTGCCGCGCTCGCGCAAATAGTCGCTGGGGACTATGAGCACTCCCCGGAGTTGTTCGGAGGGGTCGGTCCGCCTCGAGGGAAACTCTTCCTCGGTCGGCTGGAAGGGCGCAGCTACCTCGGGCTTGGGTACTACGGGCGCTTGTGGGGCCGTGCCGATTCCGGCGGCGACTGCTTCGGGGGATGTGACGTCGGAACGCAGCGCATCATTGACCAGGTAGCCGCTCAGCACCAGCGCGAGCACTCCCAGCAGACCCATCGCGATTCTCCCCATGGCGATATTCACTGGGGCGCGTCGGTGGGACTGCTGCCGGGGCAGATAGCCAGCAGAGCCGGCAGCAGGGTAAGGGCCGGTGGCTGCCGCTGACGGCAGCAGCACAGTCGGTGGCGATGCGTTGCCCGCTTTGTCGACCACGCTGGTGCGCGCAGGAATCTTCGCGGTCGTCCCCACCGGCCGCGGCAGGCGGTGCCCGGCTCGGACCGCGGCGACGGCAGCGGCGAACTCACCGCCGGTGCTGTAACGCTGCCGTGGATCCTTGGCAAGCGCCGCCTCGATCAGCGCACGAACTCCAAGCGGTACATCCGGTGGCAGCGCGGGCGGCCGGTCGTGGATATGCATTAGCGCGACGGTGACCGCGTTGTCGGCCAGGAACGGGCGCTGGCCGGCGAGGCATTCGTAACCCACCACGGCCAGTGAGTAGACGTCGCCGGCCGACCCGGCTTCGTGCCCGGCTGCCTGCTCCGGCGCGATGTAGTGGGCAGTGCCCATCACCATCCCGTGCCGGGTCACCGGGGCTACGTCGACGGCTCTGGCGATGCCGAAGTCGGTGAGTTTCACCATTCCGGCAGCCGTGATCAGGATGTTGCCCGGCTTGATGTCGCGGTGCACCAGACCACGCTCGTGCGCCGCCTGCAGCGCGGCAGCGGCCTGCCCAAGAACATCCAACGTGCGGTCGACGGGCAGCCGCAAATGCCGCATGAGAATCGTTGCGAGCGGATCTCCAGCGATCAGCTCCATCACCAGGTAGGCCCCAGAATTGGCGGAGCGTGAATCGTCCCCCATCTCACCGTAGTCGTGCACCGCGGCGATGCCGGGATGGTTCAGCGACGCGGTCATCATGGCCTCGGTGTGGAAGCGGTACCGGAATTCTGCGTCGCCGGACAGCTCCGGTTTGAGTACCTTGACGGCGACCTGACGCTCCAGCCGGATATCTGCAGCTTCCCAGACTTCACCCATCCCACCGATCGCGATGCGCCGGCCCAGGCGGTAGCGCTGCGCCAGCAACTGCCCGCTGGTCAAAGTCATCAGCGCACCCTGTTGCGTACAGTCATCAGCGACCGCCCTGCAAAGCTGCCCCGATGACCGCTCGGCCGATCGGCGCGGCCCGGGATCCACCGGTTGCCTCAAGATCCCGGTCTCCTCCGTCCTCGACCAGCACCGCGATGGCCACCTGCGGATCATTGGCGGGCGCGAAGGCCACATACCAGGCGTGCGGCGGGGTGTTCTTGGGGTCAACGCCGTGTTCGGCGGTGCCGGTCTTCGCAGCGATACTGACGCCGCTGATTTTACCGTCGTTACTGTAAGTGTTCTCGGCGGCGACCATCATGTCGCGTAGGCGGGATGCGGTGAAGCGAGACATCGCCGTTTCGGCAAGTTCGGGCTCCAAGCTGCCCAGTACGGAGAGGTCTGGGGCCAGGATGTTACGAACCATCTGAGGTTTCATCCGTCGCCCTCCGTTGGCAATCGTCGCGGCGATCATCGCATTCTGCAACGGACTGAGCGCCACATCACGCTGCCCGATGCCGGACTGTTGCAAGGCGGCAACGTCGGGGATGTCGCCCAGGGTGGACGGCGTCACCAGGATCGGGATGGTGAGACCCTGCTGCCCGATGCCGAGCAGTTGAGCCTGTTTGCGCAGGTCGTTCTCGCCGACGGTGGCAACCAGCTGGGCGAAGGCGGTGTTGCAGGAGCGCACCAATGCCTCTTGGAGGGTCGCGGTGACGCCGCGGCCGCAGGAATTGTCGGCGAAGTTGCGCAGCAACGTCGAGGTGTTCTGCAACTGCAAGGCGGCCGTCGCCGTCAGCGGTGTGTCTGGGGTGGCCTTACCGCTCTCCAGCCCGGCCGCGGTGACCACGAGCTTGAAGGTCGACCCCGGCGGGTAGGTCGACCCGACCGCCCGGTTGGTCAGCGGGGAGCCGCGCTCCGGCGAGGTGAACGCGTTCCAGGCAGTTTCCTGCTCGGCGCCGCCGTGCGCGGAAAGCCGGTTCGGGTCATAAGAGGGGGTGGAGGCCATCGCCAGTATCTCGCCGGTACTGGGCTTGATCGCCACCACCGCGCCGCTGTAGCCACGACGGGTCAGCTGCTCGTAGGCCACCCGCTGGACAATCGGGTTGATGGTGAGCTGGACGCTGCCCCCGCTGGGTGTCCGCCCGGTGATCAGGTCTGAAAGCCGCCGCACGAACAGCCGGTCGTCGGATCCGTTGAGCACCGAGTCCATCGCGTTCTCGATGCCACCGGCGCCGTAGCGCAGCGAGTAGTAGCCGGTGACCGGGGCGTACTGCGGGCCGTCGAGGTAGGTGCGCTGGAAGCGCAGCTGCCCGCCGGTCTCCACCGAGCTGGCCACCGACAACCCGCCGGCGACGATCTGCCCGCGCTGCCTGCTGTACTCGTCGAGCAACACCCGCCGGTTGCGGGGGTCGCTGCGGTAGGTGTCAGCGCTGACGACCTGGATGTAGGTGGCGTTGGCCAGCAGCAGAACGATCATGCCCATGACGGCCAGTGCGACCCGGCGAAGTGGTGTGTTCACGGGCGTTGCACCATCTCGGTGGGCGCCTCGGCCAGCGGGACCACCGGTTTGCGCGGTACCGACGGGGCCGCCGGCGACCGCGCCGCATGGGAAATCCGCAACAGCAGGGCCACCAGGATGTAGTTGGCCAGCAGGGAGGATCCACCGTAGGACAGGAATGGCGCAGTGAGCCCGGTCAGCGGGATCAGCTTGGTCACCCCTCCGACGACGACGAACACCTGCAGGCCGACCGCGAAAGACAGCCCGGCGGCGAGCAGCTTGCCGAAGGTGTCCCGGACGGTGAGCGCGGTGCGCATTCCTCGCATCACCAGCAGCAGGTAGGTGAACAGCACAGCGGCCAGCCCGACGAAGCCCAGCTCCTCGCCGATCGCGGCGGTGATGAAGTCGGTGTGCGCTGCGGGCACCAGGTCGGGACGGCCTGCACCCAGGCCGGTACCGAAC
>DASQVB010000482.1:0-10428 GCA_035640975.1 Pseudonocardiaceae bacterium | reverse complement strand
AGGTCTGGCGGCCGTCACTGGTTCGCGCCGGGCTGCTGGGCAAGGTCGTGGAGGCCGGTCCGCACAAGCTCATGGCGCACTGGCAGGACGGCACGGGTCACGAGTGGTCCAAGGAGTTCACCACCGGGCGGGAAGCAATCGAGCACGTTGTGAGACACGCGCACGGTGGGCTCAGGTTTCATGATCTTCGCCACTCGTTCGCGACCTGGCTGGTCTCAGGTGGTGTGCCAATCAATGACGTGTCCGCGGTCATGGGACACGAGCAAACCTCGACAACGCTTGACCGGTACACGCACCCATCGCAGGACCGCGACCAACGAGTCAGATCGGTATTTGCTGACTTTTTGCTGACTGCGAACCCTGCACCGGAGCCGAAAACAGAACAGGAGCCCACCGATGAGGACTCCTGAGCTGCGATTTCATGGTGTCGGGGTGGCGGGATTCGAACCCACGGCCTCTTCGTCCCGAACGAAGCGCGCTACCAAGCTGCGCCACACCCCGGATGGACGCTGCGGAGTCTAACCGACGCCGACGGCAGTCCAGGCACCGGCTGGCACCGCTGAGCCGCTGTTGCGCGGGACCAGGGTGAGCAGGCTCGTCTCCGGCGGGCACGCGAAGCGCATCGGGGCGTAGGGGGATGTGCCCATCCCCGCTGACACATGAAGCCAGGTATGGGCGCCCCAGCGGGATGTGCCGCGGGCCCGGGAGCGATCCAGCCCGCAGTTGGTCACGATCGCACCGTAGCCGGGCAACCGCAGCTGGCCGCCGTGCGTATGACCAGCTAGCACGAGGTCGTAGCCGTCGGCGGCGAAGGAGTCCAGCACCCGCGGCTCCGGGGCATGCGTCACCCCTAACCGGAGATCCGCGGCGGGATCAGCCTGCCCGGCGACCCGCTGGTAGCGATCCCGGCGCAGGTGCGGATCGTCCACCCCGGCGGCCACAACCCGGCACCCGGCCACGGTGAGCTCTCGGCGGGTGTTCGTCAGATCGAGCCAGCCGTGCTCGGCGAACGCTGCCCGCAGATCTGCCCACGGCAGTGCAGTGCCACGGATCAGCTTGCGTCTGCGTATCAGGTAGCGAACCGGGCTCTTGAACCTCGGGGCGTAATAGTCGTTGCTGCCGAACACGAACACACCCGGCAGGGCCAGCAGCGGTCCGACCGCCCGCAGCACAGCTGGCACCGCGCGCTGGTGCGCCAGGTTGTCACCGGTATTCACCACAAGATCGGGTTGTAGCTCGGCCAGGCCGGCCAGCCACCGCTGCTTGGAGCGCTGGTTCGGGGTCATGTGCAGGTCGGAGATGTGCAGGATCCGCAGTGGCGCAGCCCCGGCCGGCAGCACCGGCAGCGTGGCTTGTCGAAGCGTCCAGCGACGGACCTCGATGCCGGCGGCGTACGTCGTTGCGGCGGCAGTCAACGCGGCGGCGCCGGCGACGGCGCGTCCCATCCGATTCACACCGGCGAGCTTAGTGCGGCTGCCTGACTGCAGAGCTCTAGTCTTCACGGCCATGACGAAGTTGAAGGATCGGCTGCGAGCTGACCTGTCCACGGCGATCAAATCCCGGAGCACCATCACGGTGGCGACGCTGCGGATGGCGCTGTCGGCGATCACCACCGAGGAGGTCGCGGGTGCCGCCGCCCGGGAGCTGTCCGATCAAGAAGTACTCGCGGTGCTCACCCGGGAGGCCAAGAAGCGCCGGGAGGCCGCCGAGGCCTTCGCCGCGGCCGGGCGCGATGAGCTGGCCAGCCGCGAGCGGGCGGAAGGGGAGGTGCTCGCCCACTACCTGCCCGCCCAACTCAGCGATGACGAGGTCGCGGCTGTGGTCGCTGAGGCCATCGACGACGTCGCCGGGCAAATCGGCAAGCCCCCTGGGTTCGGCCAGCTGGGCCTGGTGATGAAGGCGGCAATGGCTAGGGCGGCCGGTCGCGCCGAGGGCCGCCGGGTTTCCACCGCGGTCATGGCCGCCCTGCAGGGTTAGGTGGCTACTGGCAGGGCTATCCGGCTACCGCTCATCCGAGTCCCTGTCTGAGTCCCTGTCGCGCTCTCGATCCCGCTCTCGGTCCCGCTCTCTGCCCGACTCAGCCTCAGAGCCAGAGTCAGATCTGTCGGACTCTGACTCCCTTGAGCGCCGTGGTCGATCGGGAGCCGACTCCTGGGGAGAGGGGAACACCGGGGTCGCTCTCCGTCGTGGTGGGCCGGTACTGATGACGATCGTCACCGTGTCACCGGGCATCGCGGTCCGGGTCGACTGGGAGGCAACCGTGCCCGCCGGCGCGTCGGACTCTGACGTCTCTCGATTCACCCGGAATCCAGCCCGCTCCAGGGTGAGCTGCGCGCTGTTCCCACCTTGCCCGACGACGTCGGGGACGGGTGTTCCACCACCCGTCACGTAGCGTGGTTCAGTGGGCGGCAGCGGCGCCACCGGCAGCCCTTCGTGCATTGGCACCATGGCGTTAAACCAGGTGCGGGCCGGGACCTTGCCGCCGAAGATATTGCCATTGCCGCACAGCCGCGGAGGGTCGGTGTCACAGATCGGTGAAGGTCGCGAGCCGTCCGGCCAGACCAGCACCGCACCGGCGTACTGCGGCGTCGCCCCGACGAACCCAGCGGAGCGGTTAGCCGTGGTGGTACCGGTCTTGCCCAGCATCGGCCGGGTCCAGTTCACCGCCTTCGCCGCCGCAAACGCGGTGCCACCGGGTTTGTCATCCTTGCTCAATCCGACCGCCAGGGAGTTCGCCAAACCTTCGGGGACGGCCTGCTCGCACGGCGGCTCAGGCACCTTCACCGGTGCACCGTTGCGGTCCAGCACCGCATCGAGCGGAGTCGGCGGACACCATTTCCCACCGCTCATCAGCGTGGCCGCGACGTTGGCAAGGTCCAGCGGGCTGGTCGGCTCGGGCCCAAGCGTGTAGGAACCGCGCTTCTCCTGCTTGACCGCGTCTGCGATAGTGCGGCCCCCGGCGTCACGTGCCATCAGGCTGTCCCGCATGCCCAGCCGGTAGGCCATGTTCACCACCGGATCGATCGACCCGAGCCGATCCTCCAGAGCCACGAATGTGGTGTTCGGGGAGATCGCCAGCGCAGTCTGCAGCGAGACTGAGCCGTTGCGGTAGTCACCTGCGTTGCCGACTGAGTACGCGCGGCCTTCGTTCTTGAACACCCGCGACGTGTAGGAATTGGTGACTGGCACCGGGTTCTCGATCCCCATGCCCCGCTCCAGCATGGCGGCGGCGGTGAAGATCTTGTAGATCGACCCGGCACCGAAACCCTGCACGAGCGAGGGCAGGGCATAGGAGGTCTGGCCGGCGTCGGCGTCGAGCCCGTAGTCGCGGTTGGCTACCAGCGCCCGGACCGCATGCCGTTCCCGGCCCGGCTCGACGATCGCCATCGCGTTGGCGATTCCCCGGGTCTGGGTCGGAACCTCGGCGTTCGCGGCCCGCTTGGCCAGGTCACTGGCGCGGCGATCGAGGTTGGTGCGAATCAGGTACCCACCGCGGCGCAGTTTTTCCTCCGTGAAGCCAGCGGCGGCGAGGTAGTCCAGGGTGTACTGGCAGTAAAAGCCGTCGGCGGGACCGGCACCGACGCAACCGTTGGTCAACCCGGTCAGCGGACGCTGAATCCCCAGCGGTTCGGCCATGCCGGCTGCGGCCTGCTCGGGGGTGATCGAACCGACGTTGGCCATCTCAGCGATCACGACGTTGCGCCGCGCTAAAGCCTGCTCCGGGTTCTCAGTCGGGTCGTAGGTGCTGGGCGACCGCACCATGCCGGCGAGCAGAGCGGCCTGCGAGATGGTGAGTCGGTCCGGCGTGGTGTTGAAGTATGTCCGCGCGGCCGCCGCCACCCCGTAGGTGTTGTGGCCGAAGAAGACGATGTTGAGATACCGCGCCAAGATCTCGTCCTTGGAAAGCTGCTTCTCCAGCTGCAGGGCAACTCGGACTTCGCGCAGCTTGCGCGCTGGGCTGCTCTCCACGGCCGCTGCCCGCTCAGCGTCATTGCGCGCCACCGCGTACAGCAGGTAGTTCTTGACGTACTGCATCGTGAGGGTGGACGCGCCCTGGCCCTCCAGCGCACTGCCGCTGGCAGTCAGGTTGGTCGTCACCGCGCGCGCGGTGCCGCGCCAGTCCACCCCGTTGTGCTCGAAGAACCGCCGGTCCTCGATGGAGATGATCGCCGCCTTCATGGTGTCGGCGATCGCCTGTGGCGGCGTGTTGAACCGGTTCTGGTCGAACACGTAGGCGATCGGCACCCCATCCTTGTCGGTGATCGTGCTGACCAGCGGTACCTGGCTCTGGACCAGGTCGGAGGACACGTTGTTGACTGTGTCGGTGGCTTGGTTGGATGCCATACCGACAGCGCCCACCGCCGGGAACAGGAAGCCCGCGACCAGCAGGCCCGCCAGCACACACAAGCCGATGGCTCGAATCAACGCATTGCCGGTCAACACCCGGGCGAGCCTACGCCGCTGCGCACGCACCGCCGTCGAGGCGTGGCCGAAGCGCTACTGGAGCCCGCCATTCACCCAGGTCTCGATCCCCGCTGCGGCGAAGCACAGGTGCCCGCGGATCGCTCGCACCCCCTCCAGCGGCTCGTGATAGCACCAGGCGGCGTCGGCGATGGTCCCCGACGGGCTACGCACGCTGCGGTAGGAGGCGGTGCCCTTGTACGGGCAGACGGTGTGCGTGCCGGACAGTTCAAGTAGCTCGCTGCGCACATCGTCGGCCGGCAGGTAGAAGCGGTTGGGCAGACCGGTCTCGGACAACAGCACCGCACGACGGGACTCGGCGATCACCTCGCCGCCGGCCACCACCCGTACCTGCCGGCTGGTGGACCGGGCGTCGACCCTGGTGTAGGGATTGCACAGATGCCCGGCGACCTCCTCGTCCTCGTCGAACCAGGCGTCCATCGACCCCCAGTACAGCGCCACCTGATTGGATAGCCAGCCCGCATCGGGCAGTGGATCTGGGTAGGACCACAGCGCGTTGTCCGCCGTTCGGTCGCCCACCGTGACCGACCAGTAACTGGCGTCTCCCTTGAACGGGCAGTGCGTGCGATGGTCGGTGCGGGTGAGCAGGTCTTCGCGGATGTGTCCGCGGGGTAGATAGAGCTGCGGGAGCAGGTTGCTCTCGTGGAGCAGCATGCCGCTGGTGGTGTCCAGGACCGTCTCGCCGCCGAATACCGCGCGCACCCGTCGGGGGAAGGGCTCGAACAGCAGCCGATGTGCGGGGCCGTCGATGCGGTAGTTCACGGTGTCGCGTGGGCGCGAGGACAGCGGGCCATCGCCAAGTGTGATTGTCATGCCGGAAACGTATCTGGGGACACCCGCCGATGTACTAGATAGCAAAGCTAAGGGTGCAACGGCGGTGAAGGTGGGAACCAGTGAGCAACGCTAGCGAGGTCCGGTCGGCTGCTGATCAGGAGGCCGAGCCGATCACCGGACGCGTACTGGCCATGCTGCGTGCGGTGTCCGACGGTCGCGCTGAGCTTTCCTTCAGCTGCGAGCCTGACCTGTTCATCGACGGCCTGGGCTGCTGCGACCAGTACACCGCACATCGTCTGGCGCGAGCTGGTCTCATTCGCCCAGCGGTTCCGGGCGCTATCGGCCAGCGGGTGCGTGCCGAGCTCACCGTCGCCGGACGCGCAATTGTTTCGTAGCTGCTGAAGGCTTCGGTTGATATGCAACCGTTGGCCGCGTAAGACTGGCCATCTACCGACGTGCTCTCAGTTGTTGATATTACCGAGTACCGTCATGGTGCGTGAGCACATCCCACACCACGCAGCAGACCTTGCTCGTTGAAATTGAGGCGTTGGTCGCCGCCCTGATGGGCGATGCCAAACCAGCGGAGATTACGTCCTTGGTGGACCAGCTTGAGGCCACCTTGGACGGCGGGGAAGACATTCCGCTGGCTGCGATCACCGACGTCCGCTCGGCGATCGAGCTGGTTCGGGACAGCCGGCCGTGCGCCGCGGTCAGCGCGCTGCTTGCCGCCCGCTCCACACTCGGCGCGCCGCCGCGCTAGTTCGCGCATCCGGGCCGGCACCGCTCACGACCGGCCCTGCAGCGGGTGGCGCATCGCGCCATGCTGGTCGGTGTGGATGACGACGTGCTCGGCAGCGCGTTGCGGGCCACCGTGCGTGGCCAGGTGCGAACCGACGCCGGGAGCCGGGCGCTCTATGCCACCGATGCCTCGAACTACCGGGTGCCACCCCGGGCCGTAGTACTGCCCCGCAGCGTCGACGATGTGCAGGCCGTCATCGCCTTCTGCCGCGAGCGGGGCGTGCCGCTCACCGCCCGAGGCGCTGGTACGTCGATAGCGGGTAACGCCATCGGCCCCGGCGTAGTACTTGACTTCTCCCGCCACCTCGACGCGGTGCTCGACGTCGACCCGGCCGCCCGGCTGGCCCGGGTGCAGCCCGGAGTGGTGCTCGACACGTTGCAGGCCGCGGTTGCCCCGCACGGTCTGCGCTTCGGCCCCGACCCCTCCTCCCACGGTCGCTGCACGCTGGGCGGGATGATCGGCAACAACGCCTGCGGGACGCATTCGATCGCCTGGGGCACCACCGCGCAGAGCGTCGAGGAACTCGTGGTGCTGCTGCCCGACGGCTCCCGCTTGGTAGCCGGCTGCGGACAACTGCCGGGGGAGGTCGCCACGCTGGAGCGTGAGCATCGCCGGTTGATCCGTACTGCCCTGCCGGACTGGCCACGCCGCGGCTCCGGCTATGCGCTGCAGCACCTGCTGCCCGAGCACGGCTCGCATCTGGCCCGCGCACTGGTCGGCACCGAGGGCACCTGTGGGGTGCTACTCGAGGCGACCGTGCGGCTGGTCGCGCCACCGCCGACGGTGGCCTTGCTGGTGTTGGGCTTTCCCGATGTCCCTGCCGCGGCCGACGCCGTACCGGGGTTACTCCCGCACCGCCCGCTCACCGTGGAGGCAATGGACGCTGCGTTGATCGAGGCGTTGCGGGCCCGTGGACGCCCGGTAGCGCAACTTCCTGAGGGTGCGGCCTGGCTGCTCGTCGAGTTCGGCGCGGACGACTTAGGGGCAGCGGTGGCGGCTGCACGGGCCGCGGCGGCCGACGCCACCCGCCCGCAGTTGGTGGTGGCCGATCCGGCGCACCGAGCGGCCCTGTGGCGGATCCGTGAGGCGGGCGCGGGTCTGGTGACCAGGCTAGCTGACGGTTCGCAGGCATGGCCGGGTTGGGAGGACGCCACGGTGCCCCCCGATCGGCTCGGTGACTACCTGCGTGGCTTCGCCGACCTGCTCGCCGAGCATCGCCGGATGGGGTCGATCTACGGGCATTTCGGTGAGGGCTGCGTTCATGTGCGGACTGACGCCGATCTGTTGAGCTCGACCGGCCGCCGGGACTTCCGGCGATTCCTGGAGCAGGCCGCAGACCTGGTGGTGGCCCACCGCGGGTCACTGTCGGGGGAACATGGCGACGGGCGGGCCCGAAGCGAGTTGCTGAACCGGATGTATCCCCGCGAGGTGCTCGACCTGTTCGCACGGTTCAAGGACATCTTCGACCCGGACCGGCTGCTCAACCCCGGAGTGCTGGTGGATCCCCAGCCGCTGGACGCGGATTTGCGACCTGGCCGGGAGCGCGACCTGCCGGTGAGTCTGGCGTTGACGGGCGACGGGGGGAGTCTGCCCGCAGCCACCCGGCGCTGCGTCGGCGTCGGTGCCTGCCGGCAGCTGGAAGGCCCCGGCGTGATGTGCCCCAGCTTTCAGGTCACCCGGGACGAGAAGCACTCCACCCGCGGCCGGGCACACCTGCTGGCCGAGATGCTGGCCGGTGACCTGGTGACCGGCGGCTGGCAGTCCTCGGAGCTGCACGAGGCATTGGACCTGTGCCTGGCTTGCAAGGCGTGCGCCTCGGACTGCCCTGTCAACGTGGACATGGCCAGCTATAAGGCCGAGTTCTTGCACCAGCGCTACCGGCGCCGGTTGCGGCCGCGGTGGCACTACGCGCTGGGTGGGTTGCCGCTGGCGGCCTGGGCGGCCGGGCTGGCGCCGGCGGTGACCAACCGGGCCGCGCCGTGGCTGGCCAAGCTGGGTGGGGTGTCCACGGTCCGCCCGCTGCCCCGGTTTGTCCGCTACCGGCCCCCAAAGCTGCCGCCTGGGCCGGCACCGCGCGGTGCGGTGTTGCTGTGGCCGGACACCTTCACCAGATCGTTTGACCCCCAAGTGGTGCATGCCGCGGCGCGGGTGCTTACCGCGGCAGGCTTCGCCGTCCAGCTGCCCCGCGGCACCCTGTGTTGCGGACTGACCTGGTTGGCCACCGGGCAGTTCGGTATCGCCCGGATGGTGCTGCGGCGGACCCTGCGGCTGCTGTGGTCGGAGCTCGGTGCCGGCGTGCCGGTGATCGGCCTTGAGCCCAGCTGTGTTGCCACGCTGCGCTCCGACCTGACCGAGCTACTCCCCGATGACCCGGCCGCGGCCGCGCTTGCCGGGCAGGCGCGCACGCTTGCCGAGGTGCTGCGTGAGCGCGCGCCAGACTGGCAGCCCGCTGAACGTGACCGGGATGCGCTGCTGCAAGTGCACTGCCACCAGCATGCGGTGCTCGGTCACGACGCCGATGATGCGCTGCTGGACGCGGCCGGGGTCCGCGTCCAGCGCGCCTCTGGGTGCTGCGGGCTGGCCGGCAGTTTCGGCTACCAGCGCGGTCACGAGGAGATGTCCAGTGCCCTGGCCGAACGTTCGCTGGCTCCCGCGGTCCGGGCGCGCCCCGACGCGCTGGTGCTGGCCGACGGGTTCAGCTGCCGGTTACAGGTGAGCCAGACGACAGGCCGGCGTGCGCTGCACCTCGCCGAACTGCTCGACGGAAGTTGCTGACACAGCGCCGAGCGGCAGAATTCGGACTCGGCTGGCCACGGTTCACCCGCGGTAATCACCCAGAGGGAGGCTGCGCTAGGGGTGAGCGGTCGATAGCGTGCGGCGAGCGGTTGGGAGCCGGGTACGCCGGAACGAAATCCAGGAGGGGCCAATGAGCCGTCTGTCGAGCACCTACCACCTCGGTCCCGAGACCGGCGCGGAACTCAGTAGTCCGTCGGTGCCCTTGCCTCGTGGGCAAGACCCGCACCGCGTCACGGCTGAGCAGGTGGATCGGGCTCGGCTTTCAGTTGCGCGGTCGGCTACCGATGCCGAGGACTGCCGGATGCTGCTGGAGATGTTGGGACTGATCGCCGGCGAGGATGGCATCCCGCCGGTGCGGCGGTGACGTCGAGAAAGAGATAAGAACGCACCGCAGCAGCATCAGGACGACCACCCGTTGTGCGACGGGTGCGGGTGGTGTCCTATGCTGAGGGTGCTCACGGCGGGCGACCGGCGCGGGCAGGTCTGGACGACCAAGTCCCCATCGTCTAGCGGCCTAGGACTCCGCCCTTTCAAGGCGGCAGCGCGGGTTCGAATCCCGTTGGGGGCACGCAGCGAGGCCCAGTGGCGCAGTTGGTTAGCGCGTCGCCCTGTCACGGCGAAGGTCGCGGGTTCGAGTCCCGTCTGGGTCGCACGGTACATCCGGTCGGGCCTCGGCCCGGACGGCCAGGTAGCTCAGTTGGTACGAGCGTCCGACTGAAAATCGGAAGGTCGGCGGTTCGACCCCGCCCCTGGCCACCACCTCTGATCACGCTAAACGGTCTACCTATATGATCTGTGACCGCTCGCTGTCCCACTGATTGTCCAATTCACCGGTTTAGACTGCCCTGCTTGGGCCCACGGGCCCGTCACATCCACCCGAAGCCGAGCCGTCAGCGGCTTGACATCCATGGGGGCATCAGAGCCCCTCGTCTTACGTACCGCGGGTAGCACCGGACCGCCAGCAGGATCACCTCCGCCGGAAAACTGGAACCCTGCAAAACCGGACGTGGGCGGCACCTGAACCTGACAACGGCGCATCGGCCTACCCTGCCAGAGTTCGCCATCGGTCAACACAACAGACCCGTGGCGGGAGGGTAGGGGGCAACCCGGCCGGAAGCCGGGCGAATCGGGCGAGGTCAGCGGGCGGAGCGGACCTGGTTCTTGATCCGGGCCAGCATGGCTGCCATACCGCGCAACCGCAGCGGGCTGACCGCCTCACCCAACCCGAGGGCCAGGTAGAAGTCGTTCGGCACGCCGAGCACGGTGTCCGCGCTCTCCCCGTCCAGCCCGGTGTACATGATCGAGGCGAACCCCCGCGTGGTCGGTGCCTCTGGGGGAGCGTCGAAGAACAGGTGCACCGTCCGCTCAGGGTCCACCTCGACCGCCAGGAACAGCGGTGTCTGGTACTCGTGCACCTGCTCCATCGCGTCGCGGTGGCCGGCGTAGCGCTCCGGCAGCGCGGGCAGTTCCTGGGACAGCTCGAGCAGCAGCTGCAGCCGGTCCTTGACGCTGACTCCGGAGAAGTCGTCGACGAGCTCCGACAGCTTCGGGGGCAGTTCGACCGAGGCGGTCACGAT
>DASQVB010000481.1:0-4818 GCA_035640975.1 Pseudonocardiaceae bacterium | reverse complement strand
GGCGAGGATATCGGTCGCTGGAGTTCGCCCCGGGCCAGTTCGCCTGGCTGCGGCTGAACCCGTCGATCCGGGCGCAGGAGCACCCGTTCACCATCGCCTCCAGCGCTGCACTGGGGATGTGGGCAGAGTTCACCATCCGGCACAGCGGTGATTTCACCCGTGCGCTGGGCCAGCTGCAGCCAGGTAGCCCGGTATGGGTCGACGGCCCACACGGTGCCTTCAGCGTTGATCTGAAACCCAGCACCGGCCTGGTGCTGATCGCCGGTGGGGTGGGCATTACCCCGATGATGAGCATGTTGCGGACCCTGGCGCACCGGCACGACCGGCGCCCGCACCGGCTGGTGGTGGTCGCGCGGACCATCGACGAGCTGTTGTTTCGCGGCGAACTCCAGGTGCTCCAGGAGCGCCTGGATCTCACCGTCATCGAACTTGTTCGCCAGCCGCCGCAGGGCTGGACCGGCGCGTCCGGCGCCATCGACGAGGAGCTGCTCACCGCATTGCTGCCCGGCAAGTTCCGGCGCAACCAGCTCGACTACTTCCTTTCCGGGCCACCTGCGCTGGTCATCGACGTGCTGACGGTGCTCGACGGCCTGGACATCCCCCGCCCACGGATCCACACCGAGCAGTTCGACCTCGTCTGAATCGAAGGTGACGTCGGCAAGAACAAGCCCAGCGAAACTCCCATTGACGAATGAATAGGCAACGAAAGCAGAAAGGCCTGTCCGTGCAGCCCCCGATACCTCGCTTCGTCCGACTGACCGTCGTGCTAGCTATGATCGCCACACTCTCGGTCGCCATGTTCCAGTACTGGGGCAGGTCGCAGTACCGGGCTACCGCCGTTACCGCAGCCACCGCAGCGCCGGACAACGGCTGGACGCAGACCCAGTGGGGCCCGCTCGGTCCTGCCGATCGGGATCTGCTGATCAAGGTGCGGCAGGCCGGCCTGTGGGAAGGACCGGCTGGGCAGCAGGCCCAGCAGCGGGGCAGCAGTGCGCGAGTGCGGGAAGTGGGTCGGCTCATCGCAGCTGAGCATGCCGATCTCGACGCTCAGGTCCGCGAGGCGTCGGCACGGCTCGGTGTGGCGCTGCCCAACCAGCCCACCGACCAACAGAGGGGCTGGATAGGCGAGATAGCCAGCCAGCCGGTCTCGGACTTCGACCGCACGTTCGTGCAGCGGTTGCGCGCTGCACACGGCAAGGTACTGCCGATCATTGCGCAGGTGCGGGCCGGCACTCGAAATGAATTGGTCCGCAGATTCGCCACCACCTCTGCCCAGTTCGTCACCCGGCACCACGAGTACCTGGAGAGCACCAGGCTGGTCGACTACTCCGCGCTCCCCGAGGCACCGGACCCCGCAGCCGCATCCGCCGCATCTCCGGCAGCCGCACCTCCCGCAGCTGCCGCGTCTACGCCGGCGGCGGTGGCACCCGCGACCGTCGACCATGCCCAGCACCTCGGCCAGGTGGCCAACGTCACGCCAGCCAGCGGTACGAACGTCGCGATTGCAGGTCTGGTCTATGCCGCCGCGCTGCTGGCGATCATCGGCCTGCTGTCCTTGCTGGGCACCAGCATGATGCGAACCCGACGGAGCCGGCCCCGCCTGCAGCACGCGTTCGAGCAAACCAGCCGACCACGGCACGCCGCTCAGCGCTGGTGAACCCGACATCCGTCCGCACAACTCCCTCAACAAACTGGAATGAGACTGGCGATGGCACGTGGAAAGCACAGGCGCGGCGCCCCCGTGGCCCTGATGGCAGCGGCGTTCACTCTGCTCGCCGGTGGCGGGATCGTGGCGGTCACCGGCACCGCTGACGCCGAATCGAAGGCCAACACAAGCGCGGACTCGGCAACGAGCTGCCGAGCTGACCAGGTGATCCCGCTGGATGATCTGCTGGGCGGTAGCGAGCGGGGCGACCGTTCGGACTGTGCCGACGACAGTGCACGGGCCGCGTTGAACAGCGACAAAGACCCTCGTGGTGATTCCGACGGCAAGCGAAACGACAGGAAGGAGCGCGGCAAGAAAAAGGACAACAAGAAGAACGGCAAGAAGAACAATAAAAACGATGATAAGAAGGATGTAGACGTGGAGTTTCCGGGCCGAGACAAGGCCGGTGGGCCCGTCCGGAAAGATTTCGTGAGCATCGAGAAGGTGCGACCCAACGTCAAGCAGGTCGAGGCCAGGCGCAACGGCTCCACCGGTACCTTCACCAGTCCCTGTGGCACGAACGCCGAGGGACATCGCAACTCCGACAACTTCATGGTGGCGCCGGGCAAGCGCAACGGTGCCCAGCACGTCCACGACTACGTCGGCAACCTGTCGACCAATGCGTTCTCCACCGACGAGAGCCTGCACGACGCCGCCACCACTTGCACCAACGGCGACCGGTCGACCTACTTCTGGCCCGTGCTGCGCAATACTGACGAAAAGGGCCCCGACGCCCTGGTCGACGGCGGCGGGCTGGACGGCAACTTCGGCGAGATCCTCCGGCCTGCCTCGGCGCAACTACAGTTCCGTGGCAACCCGACCAGCCAGGTGACCCCAATGCCGGACGACCTCACGCTGATCACCGGGGATGCCAAGGCCGCGACCAACGGCGGTGACGACGCCAATGCGGCGTGGACCTGTACCGGGTTTGAGGACCGCATCACCACCGAGTACCCGCTGTGCCCGCAGGGCAGTCAACTGGTGCGCATACTGGACTTCCCCAGCTGCTGGGACGGCAACAACCTGGACTCCAAGAATCACCGGGATCACGTCGTGTTCCCCCGGCGAGACGGGTCATGCGGTCGCGGAACGGTGGCCATCCCGCAACTGCGGATGACGATGACCTACGATCAGCCGGCTGGCCGAAACTTCGCCCTGGATTCCTTCCCCGAACAGCGGCACAAGGCAATCACCGACCATGGCGATTTCATGGCGATCATGTCAGAAGCGCTGTTGAAGCAAATGGCGGACTGCATTAACAGCGGCCAAACATGCTGATCGACTTCGCCCTTTCCGGTGATTCAGCGTGGCGGGTCGGGCACCGGCCGGCCGAACAGCGCCAGCAGGGCGTCGGAGTCGTCGTCGGCTGCGCTGCGGTTGCGCCGGCTGTGCCCGCACGCCACGCACCGGTGCACCAAGACCGTCTCACCACGCTCAGACAGTGCCCCGACCGGCTCCATCGCTGCGCCACACTCGGCGGCCCGATCACCGGGGTTGATGTCAACGTGTCGCGACCACAGGCACCGCGGGCAATGGTTGGTGTAGCCGCTGCCACGCACCGGCGTGTCGCAGTGCAGGCAGGTGAAGTTCTCCCGGCGACGGGTGAACGAGCGGGGCTGCGTCATTGGCGCCAGCATCCCATGCCCGGTGGCCACTCGGCGTTACGCTGGGTCGGCCAAGGCAGGCTTTATCAGGGCATGGGCTGGTTCAGCGACAGGCGCACGGAGGTCGGGCATGAGGCGGGTGGTGCGGGGCGGCGACGGGCGCAACTGGACGGTGCAGAGCAGGATCAACTGGCATCAGCCGGCGACGGCGGAGCAGTTCGAGCATGACATGGCCGCCGGTTATGTGTCCGGTATCGCGATGTTGGTTGTCGTGGTCGCGTTGAGTCTCTTCGTGGTGTTCTGGACGCCTGCAGGGGTTGTTGTGCCGTCCTGGTTGGTGCTGTTGTTCCTGCTGGTACTGATGATCTTGCCAATTCAGTGGGCGCTGCGGCGACCATGGACCATTGTGGCGAAGACGCCTGAGCCGGTCGACACCGCCGGCGAGCACTGGGTAGGCACCGTGCACGGCTTCATGGCGGCCCGGCAGGACACCCGTGGAGTCGTCCAGGCTCTCAAGTCGCCGCGGGCTATCCCCGACAACGGCACGGGGGCGCTGCGGCAGGTCAGGTAATCGTGCAGGGTGGTTGCACCTGAGTGCAGACTGGACCTATGCCGGAGCTGCCGGAGGTCGAGGCACTGGCGCATCACCTGCGCGAGCACGCCATCGGCGCAACTGTGACCCGTGTCGACGTCGCTTCCCTGACGGTCCTCAAGACTGTGCAGCCACCCACCAGCGCGCTGCACGGGCGCTGCGTGACCACCGCCAGCAGGCACGGCAAGTTCCTCGCACTGCACACCGACGGACCGGTGCTGGTGACCCATCTGGCACGGGCCGGTTGGTTGCGCTGGTCCGATTCCCTGGCTCCGACCGCGCCCCGCCCGGGAAAGGGGCCGATCGCGCTGCGAGTGCACCTCAGCGCAGGCTCAGGCTTCGATCTCACCGAGGCGGGGACCCAGAAGCGGCTGGCGGTGTACGTGGTCGATGAGGTAGCCGACGTGCCTGGGATTGCCCGGCTCGGCCCGGACGCCTTGGCGCTGTCCCGCGACGAGCTCGCCGAGGTGCTACGCGGACGTACCGAGCGGCTCAAGACCGCGCTGACCGATCAGGCGTTGATCGCTGGGGTCGGCAATGCCTACTCCGACGAGGTGTTGCATGCCGCAAGGCTGTCGCCCTATGCCACCGCGGGGCGGTTGTCCGACGACGCACTGGACCGCCTGCAGGAGGCGTTACAGCGAGTGTTGCACGACGCGGTGCAACGCTCCGTGGGTCAGGACGCCGCACGACTCAAGGGAGAGAAGCGGGCCGGTCTGGCGGTGCACGCTCGGGCAGGTCTGCCCTGCCCGGTATGCGGCGACACCGTCCGCGAGGTGTCCTTCGCCGACCGCGCGTTCCAGTACTGCCCGACCTGCCAGACGGGGGGCAAGCCACTGGCCGATCGCAGACTTTCCCGATTGCTTCGCTGAGCAGGTCCCCCGTTGTGACGACATCAGAGTGAAGGGGGTTCGATT
>DASQVB010000480.1:0-5347 GCA_035640975.1 Pseudonocardiaceae bacterium | reverse complement strand
CCGTAGCGCGCCGGCTTGACCGGAAGTACCTCCGCCAGCGAGGTTCCCCATCACGTCGTAGGCCTCGGGCTTGTTGACCGTGAGCAGCGGCTCCCGCACCAACTGCTGGTGCACCTTGTTCGGGAAGTACTGCTCCAGGCTGGTGCCGTTGAGTGTGAAAACACCAGTACCGGGCACCAGCCGCACCCGCACGATCGCTTCCTTGCGACGACCGACAGTCTGCGCTGATCGGTCGCTGATCGCCGGCACCGCCGACACGACCGGTGCCGGTGGCGCGGCGGCGGCCGGCTCGGTCAGCTGCTGCGGAATCTGCGGTGCAGTCACGGCGTCTCTCGGTTCCTCACTGGGGTCGGTCGCTGCGTCAGTAGTCACTGGGCGACCTGGATGATCTCGAACGGCTGCGGACGTTGAGCGGCGTGGGGATGCTCGGGCGCCGCATAGACCTTGAGTTTGCGGGCCATCGCCCGGCCCAGGGTGTTCTTCGGGAGCATCCCTTTGACGGCCCGCTCCACCAACCGCTCCGGCTTGGTGGCGAGCATCTCGCTGAACGAGCGCCGCTTGAGCCCACCGGGATGACCGCTGTGCCGGTAGATGAAGTTACGGTCGCCCTTGTTGCCCGACAGCGCCACCCGACCAGCATTGACGATCACGACGAAGTCGCCGGTATCAACGTGCGGAGCATAGGTGGGCTTGTGCTTGCCGCGCAGCAGCGTGGCGGCCTGGCTGGCGAGGCGGCCGAGCACCACATCCGTGGCATCGATGACATGCCAGGCGCGTTGCACCTCGCCAGGCTTGGGACTGTACGTGCGCACGGATCTACCTCGTCATCGCAGTTCGTCAGGGAGTGCCGGGCGGCTGCCACAGCCCGTCAACGCGACAGTCATGACAGTCATCACAGCACGACCGCAGCCGCGCCGCTCCGCACAACAATGGACGACGATACCGGCCGCCTCGTAACACGGTCAAAACGGGGTGGTCGGAGAAGCTGTCCTGTCCGGACAGCCCCGGGCCCGCTATGCCCAGCGGCCCTTGTTGGCCGCCTCACCAGCCTGGTAGTTCTCGTTCGAGGTACCCAGCGCCACCCCGATCTGGTTCAGCACCATGTGCAGGTCGGCCGCCGACCGATCCCACTTTGCCTGGTGCGCCTGGTAGGCACTCGATGCCTCGCCGGTCCAGGTTGCCACCATCGGCTGCAGGAACCGCTTGAGGTCCTCCATCTCGCGGTTGATATTCGTCCACGTCGTCTGGATCGAGTTCCGCGCGTTCTCCAGCTCTCCGAAGGTGACCAGGATCTCGCTCATGTGTCAGTCTCCTTTGTGTCTCAGCGATTCGGGTGGCGGACTCAGTTGCCCAGCGCCTGGCTGATCCGCGAGTAGGTCTGGTTCTCAGCCTCGTCGGCCTGGGCGTAGGTCGCGCCGGATCCGCGGATCTGCTCACCGATGCCGTTGAGTGCCTCGTTGAGCGCACGAGCGTCGTTGTCCCAACGTTGCATCAGCATCTGGAAGGCAGTCGATGCCTGGCCCTTCCACGCGCCGCCCAGCGGCGCCAGCTGGTTGCGCAAGCTCATCAGCTGGCCTTGGACGCTCTGGTTCACCTCGGCGACATGGTTCGCCGCCGCCGTCATCTGCTCGAACTCAGCTCCGAATTGCTGTGCCATCTGCAGCTGTCTCCTCGGTATCGGTCAACCTTGGGGTCGTCACTCTGACGACAGGTGGGACGCACACTGCCAGACCTGGTTCCGCACCGTGTCCATCTGGTCACAGAACGTTGCAACCGCGAACGGCGTGCATCACTGCGGCGGTAGCCAGGCGATCTGGATGAGTTGCTGACCGGCCTTGCGACCCACCAGGGTGCCCCGCCCTGGCGGCATCGCGGATGGCTTCACGGTGCCCAGCAACGGGCCCTCGTCGGGGCTGCCGCTCATCACGATGCCGGGGGTGGAGACCTCTCGCAGCCGCGCGATCACCGGCTCGTACAAAGCTCGGGCGGCACCACCCGAACGCCTGGTGACGATCAGGTGCAGCCCGACGTCCTTGGCCTGCGCCAAGAACTCCAGCAACGGCGCGAGCGGGTTCACGCCGCCCTGGGTGGCCACCAGGTCGTAGTCATCGACCAGGACGTACAGCTCGGGGCCAGACCACCAGGAGCGGTCCCGGAGCTGCTGCTGGGTCACCGACGCACCGGGCAGGCGCTTACGCATCGAGCGTTCCACATCAGCGATGATCGGGCTGAGCACATCGGCGGACATCCCGTATCCGATGACGTGCTCGGAATCCAGGAAACCGAGCATGGTGCGGCGGTAGTCGACCATCACGATGCGCGCCTGGTCCGGAGTGGCGCGCTCCACAATGCCCCTGGCGATCGTCCGCAGCAGGTTGGTCTTGCCTGACTCCCCCGTCGGCGAAGCACAGGAAGTGCGGCTCAGCGGCGAAGTCCAGATACACCGGGGCGAGCTCGGCCTCGTTTATCCCGATCGGGATCAGGTGCGGGCGCTGAGCTCGGGGCGCGGGCAGCTGCTCGTAAGGGACGCGCTCGGGCAGCAACCGGACCCGCGGCGCATGGCAGCCAGACCACCCGTCGCGAATTCGCGCCACCGCGTCGGCGACGCCACGGCCGACGTCCTGCGCGCTGGTCACCGCGTCGATCCGGGGCAGCGCGGCAAGGAAATGCAGTTTCTCCCTGGACAGTCCCCGCCCGGGCCGGCCCTGCGGCACGTTGACCGCCACTCGCCGGTCGATATCGGATTCGCCAGGGTCACCGAGCCGCAGCTCAAAGCGGGTACCGATCAGGTCCTTGAGTGCGGGCCGAATCTCCGCCCATCGGGTGGCGCCGATCATGACATGCACTCCGTATGACAGACCCAGAGTGGCCAGGTTGACGACCTTCATCTCCAGATCGCTGGCGTCGAACTCCTGGCGGAAGCCGTGCCAACCATCGATCACCAGGAACACGTCACCGAAAGGATCTTCGCGCACCTGCTCTGTCTGAGCTGACGGGTCGCGCTGCACGCGGGCCCGGAAGTCGGCCATCGAGTCGATTCCCAGCGAGCGGAATCTCTTCTCCCGGGCGGTGAGCAATCCGGCCACCTCGGCGATGATCCGTCGCACCGTGTCGGGTTCCAGCCGCCCAGCCACCCCACCGCTGTGCGGCAGGCCCTCCAGCGATGCCAGCGTCCCGCCACCGAAGTCGATGCAGAAGAACTGCACTTCTTCGGGGGTATGGGTGAGCGCCAGCGACATCAGCAGGCAGCGCAGCAGGGTGGACTTGCCCGACTGCGGGCCGCCGGTGACCACAGCATGGCCAGCGGCCCCGGAGAAATCCGCCCAGAGCAGGTCACGGCGCTGTTCGTAGGGTTTGTCCACGATTCCGACCGGGACAGCCAGCCGCCCATTACCGAAGAACCCGACCGGGGACAGCCCGCGATCTCCGGTAACCGACAGCGGCGGCAGCAGCTGGTCCAACGATGGCGGCTGGTCCAGCGGCGGCAGCCACACCTCGTGGGCCGGGGCCCCTGCCCACCCAGCCTGGCGACCACGACATCCAGCACGCTGGGCTCGGCGAGATTCTCTGGCGGAACTTCGAACACCGGCTGATGATCGGACAGCTCCGCTGCCTCGGGCAGATCCACGTAATCGGGGACGAACAGCCGCGGCTGCCGGTCTGAGGTGGCAGCGACCGTGCTGGCCATCGTGGCGATACCGCCGGCGCGGTAGGGACCTGAGACGTAGGCCGCCTTGAAGCGCTCCATGGACATGGTGTCGAACTTCAGGTAGCCCGATCCAGGCAGCGGCGGCAGCTCGTAGGCGTCGGGAACGCCGAGCACCGCCCGAGACTCCCCGGCGGAGAACGTCTTGAGACCGATCCGGTAGGACAGGTGCGACTCCAGGCCACGCAGCCTGCCCTCCTCGAGACGCTGCGAGGCCAGCAGCAGGTGCATCTGCAGTGAGCGGCCCAGCCGGCCGATGGCCACGAACAGGTCGATGAACTCAGGCTTCTGGGCCAGCAGCTCGGAGAACTCGTCGATCACGATGAACAGCGCCGGCAGCGGATCGAGGTCCGCGCCGTTGTCCCGGGCCTTCTCATAATCCTTGACGTTGGCGAAGTTCCCCGCGGTGCGCAGCAGCTCTTGGCGGCGGTTCATCTCACCGGCCAACGCGTCCTGCATGCGGGTGACCTGGGTCAGGTCGTCGGCCAGGTTCGTGATCACAGCCGCGACATGCGGCGCCTGCTCCATGCCCAGGAATGTGGCGCCGCCCTTGAAATCGACCAGCACGAAGTTCAACATTGCCGACGAGTGGGTGGCCATCAAACCCAGCACGAAAGTGCGCAGGAACTCCGACTTCCCCGACCCGGTGGCCCCCACGCACAGGCCGTGCGGACCCATCCCGCCCTGGGCAGCTTCCTTGATGTCCAGCTCCACCGGCGCCCCGAGCTCGCCGATCCCGATCGGCACCCGCAGGCGGTCTCGCATCGGTCGTGGCCGCCAAGCCCGGGCCACGTCAAAGGCGCGCGGATCGGCAGGCAGGCCGAGCAGCTCCAGCAGGCCGGGATTGGCCAGCAACGGCTCGTCGCTGCTGTCGGACTCCTGCAGGCCGATCCGGTACGGGGACAGTGCGCGCGCCACCGCCTCGGCCTGCGCGACACCGAGCGAGTCGGGCGCCCCGAAGAACTCGACTCCGGCCGGCCCGCGGGCACCGATCGCCGCGCCCTCGATCGCCAGCAGCAGCCCGCGGCGGGTGGTCAGGCTGCCAAGCGAGTCCGAGAGGTCGAGCAGGGTGACCCCGGCCACGCCCTCCTCCAGGATGATCTGCTCCTCGCCGGTGACCTCTCCACCGTCGATGATGATCATCAGATGCGGACCGTCGCCGTGGGTCTGGGAGTTGCGGGAAAACCGTGGGCGGTCGGCCAGCTGCTCGCTGAGCAACCTCTCGATCTGGGCCAATGATCCGGCCATCATCCGCCTCGGTCCGGCGCCATCGACCAGACTCGGGTGCTGCACGTGCGGCAGCCACTTCATCCATTCCCAGTCCGCCTTCGTCCGCCCGGCGGTGACCACGGCGATGAGCAGGTCATCGGGAGGGTGGAAGGTGACCAGCTGGGCCACCATCGAGCGGGCCAGCTCGCGCGCCGAGCCGTGCGCGCCGGAGATCCCGATTGCGGCGAATCCCCGAACCGACAGCGAGATCGGCAGATCGGGCACGATGGAATGGGCCCGGACGAACTGGCGCAACGCCAGGGTGGTGATCGGTTCCAGCTCGTCCACCGGACCGGTCTGTGGCGCTACCAGCCGGGTGGCCAGCCGCTGCGAGCCCCGGCAGATCCGTACGTGGCAGAAGTCCACGTCGCC
>DASQVB010000479.1:0-2226 GCA_035640975.1 Pseudonocardiaceae bacterium | reverse complement strand
GTCGGCGTCAGCATCGAGTTGGCCGTAGGAGGCCTGAACGGGTCGACCAACCTGGCGCTGGCCGACGGCACCGACACCCAGCCGGTGGCGTGGTACGCCGAGGGCGGTGAGGAGCCGGCCGAGGTCACCTCCATCACCGCCGCCCTCACCGAGGATGGCCACAGCCGCACCGTGGTCGACGCCACACCCGACGGACTCATCCTGGAACGGATACAGCCGCTCACCTTGACATACGAGCTGGTGCTGCCCGGAGGAGCCGGCACGGTATCCGGCACCTGCGCGGCCGAATCCGTAGTGACCCGGATCGCGGTGGAACCAGTCGACTAAGGCGCGCCCGGACGTCTCTTGGCCGCCGATCCCGGCTGAGCGTCGCCTCCAGCGGGTTGTGAACTTTGGGGACGTGGTGGATTGGAGGCCAGCGCCCTGGCGAGCCCTGAGAGGCCGACCGTCAAAGCCGCCCGCTCATCGGGAGTCAGCGCCGCCAGCAGCTGTTGATGGTGGGCCCGCAGGTCCTGGCCGATGCGGTCAGCTAGTTCGCGGCCTTCTGGCGTGAGCCGAAGCTGGTAGAAGCGACGATTCGTAGCATCTCGCTGCCGTCCGACCCAGCCGCGGCGTTGCAGGCCCGCAACCAACCGGCTGACGGTGCTCTTCTCCAGTCCGAGCAGCTGCCCCAGCTCCTGCTGCGACATCGAGTCGACGTCGGCCAACTCCCCCAGCGCCATCATCTCCGACAACGACATTTGGAGTCCGGCGTGATTGCGCGAGTGCGGTTCCAGCAGGCTGCCGAGCCGCACAAGCCGCTGCAGGGCTCGGCGTAGGTCATCGTCAGGAAAAGGTCCGCTCGTCACGGTTGCTCCATACAACTGTTGCATTTAGTCTGGAGATCGGGGTTGCTTCATACAACTGTAGGAGAGATGTCGTGACTGCTCTGCACCATCACACGCACAACCGGGCGAACATGTACGGGCTGGCTCGTCATGCCCGCCACTACGAGCGTTGGGCCGGCATCTTCGCCCAGCCTCTGTATCGGCGGGTCGTCGCTGACGTTGCCGCTGCCGGGCTGCCATCCGGCGCGATAGTGCTCGACGTCGGCACCGGCCCCGGAACGCTGCCGCTGCTGGTTGCGCAACGGTCCCCCGATCTGTCATTGACCGGGGTCGATCTCTCCCCAGAAATGATTGCCCGCGCTACCGCCGCAGCTGACATTCGGTCGACTCGCGCTGTCAGCCCGATCCGCTTCCAGATCGCCGACGTGGCCCAACTGCCCTTCGACGACGAATCGTTTGACCTGGTGGTGTCGACTATCGGCATGCACCACTGGGCGGACCTCACTGGTGGCCTGCGTGAGGTCGTCCGTGTGCTGCGTCCCGGAGCGCGTGCGTGGCTCTACGACCTCAGACCGACGACGGGGCGGGCGGCACGGATGACGCTCGGTCCGAACGTCGAGGCTCGCCTCGAGAACCCGCTCAGTGGGACATGGCGGCTCAACCCCATCGGCCGACTCGTCCTTCGTCGCGAGAGCTGAAGGTAGGCGCCATGACGAGTCAGCGACCAGATCGCAACGACTCCGGCTACGGCCAAGCGCGGAGGTCGATCTCCGGGATGCCACGCTGGGTCAAGGTCTTCCTCCTCGTGGCCGTGGCGATCGCTGTGCTGGCAGTGGTGGTGATGCTGCTCGTCGGGGGCGAACACGGACCCGGCCGGCACCAGCCCGCCACGACAGCGTCACAGCCAGGCGTGGAGACCCCTGTCAGCTCGGACCTTGGCTGATGGCGATGTCGGCATCGCTTCGCCGGGCCGCATTAGCTCTGCACATCATCAGCTCGGTGGGATGGATCGGCGCCGCAGGCGCCTACCTGGCGCTAGGTGTCCTCGCCGCCATGAGCGAAGAGCCGCTGACGATACGCGCGGCCTGGATCGGTATGGAGGCGATCGGATGGCAAGCCATTGTTCCGCTGGGCTGTTTGGCCTTGCTCACCGGTCTGGTGATGTCCCTGGGCACCCCGTGGGGCTTGGTGCAGCACTACTGGGTGCTGTTCGCGCTCGTACTCACCGTCTTGGCGTTGACCGTGCTGATCCTCCACATGCCTTCCGTGACCGCCAGCGCCAACCTGGCCCGCACAGCGGACGACCGAACTGTCGTTGCCTTGGGCGGGGACGTTCTTCATGCGGCGTTGGGGCTTGTGGTCCTAGTGGTGGTCGCCGTCCTGAATGTCTATAAGCCGC
>DASQVB010000478.1:0-2106 GCA_035640975.1 Pseudonocardiaceae bacterium | reverse complement strand
GCCCGGGATCTGGGCGATGGCCTCGTCGAGCACGGCGAGGTGATCGCTGACGGTGTTGGAGCCGGCACTGCCGGGGCGCAGCAGCAGTGCCAATGATTCGCCGGTGTTGTCACACCAGGCCATCAACGGATGGCGTCGGGGTCTTACTACAGGGCGTTGATTCGGCCCTGTGTTCTAGTAAGCCTGTACCGTGCCAAAACTCGTCACCTGTGCGGTGACCTGGAGTTTCCTCGGTACCCGCGATCAGTCATGATCGCTGGCTGTGCTGTTTCGACTGCTGTATCTGATCTCGGTCACGGTGTTCGGCTGGCTCGGGTTGCTCGCCCGCAGCACCGCTGCCAAGGATGTGGAGATTTTGGTCCTGCGCCATGAAGTCTCAGTGCTGCGCCGCCAGGTCCGCAGGCCTGGTCCCCGATGGCCGGATCGGGCGATCCTGTCCGCTCTAGTCCGCCTGCTCCCCCGCCAGCTGTGTCTACACCGGATCGTCACCCCAGCCACGTTACTGACTTGGCACCGCCGCCTGGTGGCCAGGAAATGGACCTACCCGAACCGGTCCGGCCGTCCACCCATCGGCGACGAGATCCGTAATCTGGTGCTGCGCCTGGCACACGAGAATCCGTCCTGGGGCCACCGGCGCATCCAAGGGGAACTCGCCGGACTGGGACACCACCTGGGGACGGGCACGATCCGTCGGATCCTGGCCGCTGCTCGCGTCGGGCCGGCACCACGCCGAGCAGACACCGGGTGGCGAACATTTCTGCGGGCTCAGGCCACGGGTCTGCTGGCCACCGACTTCTTCACCCTCGACACCGTTACGCTGCGCCGACTCTACGTCCTGTTTGTCATGGAAGTGCACACCCGCCGAATCCATATCCTCGGCGTGACCGCCCACCCAACCGCCGCCTGGACCACCCAGGTCACCCGTAACCTGCTGATGGACTTGGGTGTGCAGATCAGCTCGTTCCGCTTCCTGATCCGCGACCGGGACGCCAAGTTCACCAACGCCTTCGACGCCCTCTTCACCTCCGAAGGCATCGACATCGTCAAGATCCCTCCCCGGACCCCGTGGGCGAACTGCTATGCCGAGCGAGTCATCCGCAGTGTTCGCGAGGAGTGCACCGACCGGCTGTTGATCTATCACGAACGACACGCCCGCACCGCCCTTGACCAGTACGTGCGTCACTTCAATGACCATCGCCCGCATCAAAGCCTGGGCCAACACCCGCCAACCCACGACCCCGCCACCGTGATCCCGCTCAACGCCCCGATCCGTCGACATCGAATCCTCGGTGGCATGATCAACGAGTACCGGCGAGCAGCCTGAACCACCAATAAAGCCCCCGCTCAACGGCCATATGTCAAGTTTTGGCACGGTACAGGTCGGAGCAGCTGCCTCCTAGGTGTATGCCGCCAACTGGTGTGCACCGCCGTGGTCATGAGGGCTCAACGGCTGGACCGGCCCGTGGGCACAGCCTGAGGTCGGCGTGTAACGCCCGCGCGGAAGTGTAGGCTGCCAGGTAACCGTCTCGGCAGTCCCGTAGCAAGTCGGTGGCGTTTGGCGATCGTGGTTCTGAGATGGCGTGGGTGTCCGCACGAAGCAGTTGGGTGCGGTCGTAATGGTGGGTGGGTGTGCTCAGTAGATCGACATGCGTTAAGAGTGCACGGTTGATCTGAGTGAGGAGCCCACCGAGCGCTATCAGCTCCTCACGGCCCAGCACCGTCTTCGGTAGGGTCCGGTTGACCTGATGGAGAATTTCGACGATGCGGTCGAGCTGGTCGACTGAATCGCTGCTGGCGAGCTGCAATGACATCGACACGGCGGTGCGCCGCCGCCGACCGGACGTACTGTTGATCATGACTTGAATAGCCGCGGACATGGCGGCTGCGGAGGCATAGCGCGAGCCTCCGCGAGTAGTGCGGGCAACGCCGGCTGCATCAGGTGCACAACGCCTCCGACCCGGACCGCTCCACCCATCGACCCCAGATCTGTTGGACATGTCCACTCGCACCCTGCGACCAGACATATATCTCATCTGCGGATGTAATGACCATATACCTCTGCAGCAGCGGTGCAAAGATACATGACGCTTTGCACGTGCGGGCCAT
>DASQVB010000477.1:0-8504 GCA_035640975.1 Pseudonocardiaceae bacterium | reverse complement strand
GATCGACGAGGTGAGGTTGGCGATCGACCCCTCCTCGAACAAGTCGATGTGGTAGGCGATGTAGGCGATGTACTGGTTCTCAACACCCTGGACAGCGTCCACCCGGTAGCACTTCGCCTGGTAGGTGTCGTAGCTGGTGAGCCGGTCGGTCCACACCACCGTCCACGTGGCGGTCGAGGACTCGCCAGCGACCGCGGCGCCGGCTTCCTCCGGCGGGACCCCGGGCTGCGGGGTGATCCGGAACGCGCACAGGACGTCGGTGTCCTTGGGCTGGTAGTCGGGCAACCAGTAGCCCATCTCGGCATAGGGGATAACTCCGGCCGACCAGCGATCGGTCTTTTTCTCAGTTTTGGGAGTCTCGGTGTCAGTCACGCTTCGCCTCCTTGGCGAGTTGAGACGACTGTCTGTTCATTAACGAGCCTGGCGGTAAATAATCAGTCTGTCCATCAAGTCTTCGCCAACGACTGTGTAGCAGTCACTCAGGCTTGCGAGGTTGCTGTGACTGAGTCGCGTTTGCGTACCTTGGTCGCGTTGGCCGCGACCGGCTCGGTGCGAGGTGCCGCCAGCCGGCTGACGGTGACCGAGTCCGCGGTGTCGGCCTCGATTGGGGCGCTGGCCCGCGAGCTCGGCGTGCCCCTGGTTGAGCCGGTCGGCCGGGGGCTGCGGCTGACCCCGTCCGGCACGGTCTACGCCCGCTATGCCCGCCGGGTGCTGGGTCTGCTCGACGAGGGCGCGGCGGCCGCGGTCCAGGAGCTCGACCCGGAGCGGGGCCGGTTACGGCTGGCCGCGGTCACCACCGCCGGGGAGCACCTGATGCCCGCGCTGCTGGCCGCGTTCCGCCGCCGGCACCCGGGAATCGCACTGGCGCTGGAGGTGGCGCCCAGCGCGCAGGTGTGGGATCTGGTCAGTGCCCACGAGGTCGACCTGGTCATCGCCGGACGGCCACCCTCGGGGGTCGAGGCACGGGTGGTGGCCACCAAGCCCAATGAGCTCGTGGTGACGGCGGCGCCCTCGGTCGCCGAGACGTTCGACTGGGCGATCACCCCGTGGCTGCTACGCGAGGAGGGTTCGGCAACCCGCACGAGGGTGGAGGCCTACCTGAAGTCTCAGGACGTTGCGCCGCCGCGGCTGGTACTGGGCTCCAACGGGGCGGTGGTGGCTGGTGCGGTGGCCGAGCTGGGTTGCGCGTTGGTCTCCCGGGACGCCATCACCGATCTGATCGCCGACGGACGGCTGGTGGAGGTACCCGCTCCCGACACGCCCCTGCGACGGCCGTGGCACGCGGCCGTCGGCACCTATTCCGGCGCGGCGACCTGGCTGTTCATCCGGCACCTACGAGCGTCCGGGTGGCAACCACACGGGCCGGTAGCCTCCGGCCCCGCTGCAGCGTCCTCAGCCGCGATCTTCGGGTCGTCCCTGGCATCCCCGCCCGATCCACTCGCTGTCACTTCCCCACCTCATCAACCCTCCGGGGGAGGTATGCCACGCCGGTCTCGGTCTAGGGTCGAAGAAGGCGGCGTGGACCGGCCCGTCGCAGTGGAGGGAGAGTCATGATCGAGGCGCTGCACGCGACCGCCCAGGCGATGGTGAGCCGACCGCGCGGCATCCTTGCGGCCGACGAGAGCATCGGCACCATGTCCTCCCGGCTGGAAAAGGTCGGGATTGAGGTTACCGAGGAAAACCGGCGGGTCTACCGCGAGTTGCTCGTGACCACCCCGGATCTGCACAAGGGGATCAGCGGAGTGATTCTGTCCGACGAGACTTTCAACCAGAAGCTCGACGACGGGAACACCTTCCCGCTCGCCATGCATGCGATGGACATCCTGCCTGGCATCAAGGTGGACACCGGCGCGAAGCCGCTGGCCCTGACACCCGGGGAAAAGGTGACCGAAGGCTTGGACGGCCTCCGGGAGCGGTTGGCCGACTACGTGTCCCGGGGAGCCCGGTTCGCCAAGTGGCGCGCCGTGATCACTATCGGTGACGGGCTGCCGTCCGTTCGCGCGTTGCGGGCCAACGCTCATGCGCTGGCACGCTACGCCGCGCTGTGCCAGGAAATGGTCGTCGTACCGATCGTGGAGCCTGAAGTGCTGATGGACGGCGACCACACCATCGACCGCAGCGCCGAGGTCACTGCAGCCACCCTGAAGATGGTGTTTTTTGAGCTGGAAGATGCCGGGGTCGACCTGGCCGGCACCGTGCTCAAGCCGAACATGGTCGTGCCCGGTACGACGTCGGGTCAGCAGGCCAGCCCCGAGGAAGTCGCCGAGAAGACCGTGGCCACGCTGCAGTCAGTGGTGCCCGAGACACTGGCCGGCGTAGCGTTCCTGTCCGGCGGTCAGTCCCCGGAAGTGGCCACCGCGAACCTGGCCGCGATGCAGCAGCACGACACTCCGTGGCCGCTGACCTTCTCCTTCGGCCGCGCCTTGGTCGATCCGGCACTGAAAGCCTGGCACGGCGATCCCGCACTGGTCGCCGAGGGACAGCAGGCGCTGGCGGATCGAGTCGGCCCCACCTCAGCCGCGGTGGCCTTGGTGAGTGCGTAACACTGTTTCACACTCTCCACTCTGTCCCGCGTCAGCGGAACAGGCCTTCGCGCAGTGCGGTTGCCACCGCTGCCGCCCGGTCGGTCACCTCAAGCTTGCGATAGATGCCGCGCACATGGCTCTTGACCGTCTCCTCGCCGACCACCAGGGCGGTGGCAATGGCACGGTTTGACGAGCCGGCGACCATCAGCGAGAGTACCTCGCTTTCCCGCTGGGTGAGACCGAGATGTGCGCCGGGCCAGAACTCACCTGCCTTGAGCCGGGCGGCCGACGCCCCGGCCCGGGTGCTGAGCGCTGCGTCGAGCACCACCCCGCCGGCGTGCACCCGCTGCAGCTGCTCAACCAGCTCGGGACCGTCGATCCGCTTGAGCAGGTAACCTGCCGCCCCGGCGTGCATGGCCTGGAACAGGTACTGCTCGTCGTCATAGACGGTGAGCAGTACGACTTTGCGCTCCGGAAAGTCCCGCACCAGGTCCTGGCACAGGTCGAGCCCGCTCTCCCCACCCAGCCGGATGTCGGCGAGCACGATGTCAGGATTCAGCCCGGCCACCACCCGCCGTGCGGTCGTCGCATCCGAGGCCTCGCCGACCACTCGGACCTGCCCGGTGAACCGAGCGAGCATCGCCTTGAGGCCAGTGCGCACCATCTCATGATCGTCTACCAGCACCACACGCAGCGGCTGGCTGTCCATTCGCTGAGTGTAATCGGCGGATCCCCTCGTCATTCCCTCCAGAAGGGGACGCCGGGATGAGACGGGCTTGCTTACTGTCAGGCACCAGCGCAACTGCGGGGACTCTACGTACCGACCCACCACATCGTGGGCCGCCGTCAGTGCTCCCAAGAAAGAGGTGGGTCGTGCCCGACAAGTTGATGCGGATGGAGCGCGCCGGGTCCAGCACTGCGCGCCCAGTGATGCTCGCGATCGCCGGGGACAGCGCGGCCGGCAAGACCACCCTGACCAAAGGGTTGGTGGACGCGCTGGGTGCCGACCGCATCACCTCTCTGTGTGTGGACGATTACCACCGCTATGACCGGCAGGAGCGCAAGGGACTGCCGTTCACGGCGCTGCATCCGGACTGCAACTACGTGCAGATCATGGAGCAGCACTTGCAGCTGCTGGCCACTGGTCAACCGGTGCTCAAACCGGTCTATGACCACGACACCGGCCAACTCACCCGACCCGAACTCATCGAGCCCACCGAGTTCGTGATCGTGGAAGGCCTGTTGCCGTTGCTCACCCCACTATCCCGGGCTTGCTTCGACATCACCGTGTACCTCGACCCGCCGGAGCACATCCGCCGGGACTGGAAGGTCAAGCGGGACACCACCAAGCGGGGGTACACACCCGAGCAGGTATTGGCCGAACTTGACAAGCGGGAGCCCGAGTCCCAGGAATTCATCCGGCCACAACGCTCCGCTGCCGACATCGTGGTGCGGTTCGGCCCGATCGACGTGCGACATGACCCGCCGGAGACCCCGCTGTCGGCCGAACTGACCCTGCGCTCGACGATCCGCCATCCTGACCTCACCGGGGTCTTCCGGGAGTCCGATCGGCGGGCCATGCATCTCAAGCTTGTCCGCGACGAGGACGGCAGGCCGGTGGATGCGCTGCATGTGCACGGGTACGTGCCTCGCGAAGAGAGCCAGTTGTTGGAGAAGGCAATCTGGGCAGAACTCGGCGCGGAGACAGAGCTACCGTCGTCGCTGGGTCAGCTGGGCGAAGGCATTCGCAGTGAGCCGCTGGCGATCACCCAGCTGCTGCTGCTGTATCACATGCTCGACGCAATCAGCTGATCCGCCAACGCCTACCGAGGCGGACGGATCACGGTGACGGTGCCGTCGCCCCTGGCGGTGACATACGAGGTCCCGTCAGGACCAACTGCTACCTCGTCCGGGCCGAAACCAACGAACTTGGTGTCGATCACCGTTCCCGCCTCGGTATCAAGCACACTCATGGTCTCTTCGCCGACGTTGACCACAAAGGCGAAGCGGCTGCTGCGGTCAACTGCCAGCCCGCGCGGGTTGATGCCAACAGGAATGGTGTCATTGACTTGCAGGATGGTGTTGAAGAGGTCCAAACCGAGCTGAGCCGGCAAGTTGATCACACTCACAGTGTGGTCGCCGAAGTTGGTCACATAGGCGTGACGGCCATCGGGGTCGATCGCTATCTTTTGCGGCGCCCGGCCGACGATGATGTTGCGGACCACCCGCTGTTGGCGGATATCGATCACGGTGACCGTGTTGCTGCCGCTGTTGGCCACGTAGGCGAACTCGCCTTTGGGATCGATGGCGACGCCATCCGGATTGGCACCGACGGGCAGGGTCCCGACCACCTCGAGCGTCTCGCTGTTGATCACGCTAACGGTGTTGCCATAGTAGTTGGTCACCATGGCGTAATGGTCACGAGGAAAGATCGCCACGGAAACCGGGTTGACGCCGACGGGTATATCGCGGATCAACTTTCCGTTTGCGGTGTCGATCGCGCTCACCGAGTTCTCGAGGTAGTTCGTGACGAGAGCGTGCCGACTGTCGGGGTCGACCGCCACGCCGCGCGGACCGGCGCCGACACCGATCGAACCAACCACCCTCTGGCTATCGGTGTCGATCACCCGTACGGCATTGTCGGCGAAGCTGACCACGTAGGCGTGCTTGTTGTCGGCGTCGACCGCCACCCCACGCGGATCGCCGCCGACCGTCACAGTCTGGTTCGGATTGGGTTGGGCGACGGCCGGACTGGCCCCGCCGACCGTGGTAGCAACGGTCGCGGCCGCCAACACCGGTACCAGCATCCCAGCCCACCGCCGGGGGCCGGCCTGAACCCGGCCGGCTGGCCTGCTTCTCCGATGCTTCGCTGCCGATCGGATCGTCATCCCGCTCTCTCCTTGATCACCGATACACACGGCTACGCCACTCGGAGTAACGACGGTCCTCGTCTCACGATTCGCATCGCCGGCGCGGACCCACGCGCGAGGGCCTCCAGCAGGGCCGTCGCCGAGCCGATGCCCAGCCGAGGAGCTGGAGCCGTCTGGCACCATCACTGCCGACCATGATCAAAGTTTGTGTGCGCGAGGTGACGAAAATTGTCGTCCAGCACACACAAACGCGATCATGCTTGCCAGGCCATGCTCGCCGGATCAGCCGTCGAGTGCGTAGCCGGCGCCGCGCACGGTGCGGATCCGGTCGACGCCCAGCTTGCGACGCAGGTACCCGATGTAGACCGCCACGACGCTGGAGGATCTCGGTTGCCCCCAGACCGCCGCGGTGAGCCGGTCCTGCGAGACTGGCTGGCCCGGCTGGTCAGCCAATGCGACCAGCAGGGCGTATTCGGTGGGTGACAGCGTCACCAGCCGCCCGGCGACGCTGACCAACCCGAGGGCGGTGTCGACTGTGACCACCCCCGCGCGCAGCACGGTGCGGTCCACCGGCAGCTGGTCGTGGATCCGCAGCCGCAGCCGGCTGACCAACTCCTCCACCGGGAAGGGGGTAGTCAGGTAGTCGTCCTGGCAGCCCCGCAGCAGTGACACCGTCTGCTCCCGCTGTTCGCGGGAGGTCAGCGCGATGACCGGCAGCTGCGGAGCCACCCGCTGCAGCTCGTCGAGGAACTTCCGGGGATCCGGACCGGCCAGCGAGATGTCCAGCACCATCGCGGCGAGAGCGTGGGCGCGGGCCGCATCCAACACTTCCACAACGGCGTCCAGGATCCGGATCTTGAACCCGGTGGATCGTAACGCCTGAAGCATCCGACTCGTTGTGGGATGTAGCGGCACCATGAGAAGGACAGGGTGCCGAAGGAGTGTCGAACGCTGGTCGGGCTGCATCGGCGACAAGAGTTCCGCGCCATGCGGCGCGCGGCAATCGCTGAGCGGCAAGATTACCCGGGCGGTCCAACACGTCACGGACTGTTGTTGAGTGTCTGTTTCGGCATTTGGCTTAATCAGCGGGCCATTCGGAGTAACCGGCGGGCGCTCGTCGCGTCTCACGGCCGCATGGGCGACGACGAGCCAGCAACACTCTCATGATGTTCGGGCTCGGCGCCCCTTCTCCATACGGTTTCGCGCCATGCAACGGCAGCTGGAACGAACGCTGTGGGCGACGGCCTTCCTGGCCGTGCTCCTGGCACCCCTGCTGCTCAGCCTGCGCACCGGGGGCAACTCCTCGGTGCTGTCGGAGTTGTCCGTCGGGATGGGCCTGCTGGCCACCTCGATGCTGGTGTGCGCGGCCGTGCTGCCCTCCCGGCTTCGCTCGCTGACCCGGACGTTCGGCATCGATGGCGTACTCAGCGTGCATCGCTTCACCGGGTTGGTCGTCGCAGTGCTGGTGGCTTTGCACGTCGCTTTGGTGGTGGCGGCCAACCCGGCCAACACCGCTCTGTTCGATGTGGTGTCCGCACCCATGCGCAGTCAGACGGCCATGGGCGCCACCGTGGCGCTCGCTGGGTTGATCGGACTCGCGGTGCTGCGCAGGCAGCTGCGGCACCGTTATGAGGTGTGGCGTTGGGTGCATCTGGCGCTGGCCGGCGCGGTGCTGGTTCTCACGGCGCTGCACATCGTGTGGCTTGATCACCTAGTCCGCGACGCCGCGATGCGGGCGTGGTTCACCGTTCTCGCGCTGATTGTGCTGGGGGTGCTGGCTTACCGGTGGTTGTGGCGACCGGTCTTCGGTTCCCGGAGCGAATACGTGGTCCGCGAGGTCCGACCGGAGACCGCCACGGTGAGCACGCTCGTTCTTGAGCCTCGCCGGGACCGCCACCGGCGAGGATATCGGTCGCTGGAGTTCGCCCCGGGCCAGTTCGCCTGGCTGCGGCTGAACCCGTCGATCCGGGCGCAGGAGCACCCGTTCACCATCGCCTCCAGCGCTCACCTGGGGATGTGGGCAGAGTTCACCATCCGGCACAGCGGTGATTTCACCCGTGCGCTGGGTCAGCTGCAGCCAGGTAGCCCGGTGTGGGTCGATGGCCCGCACGGTGCCTTCAGCGTCGATCTCAAACCCAGCACCGGCCTGGTGCTGATCGCCGGTGGGGTGGGTATCACCCCGATGATGAGCATGCTGCGGACGTTGGCGCACCGGCACGACCGGCGCCCGCACCGGCTGGTGGTAGTCGCCCGAACCATCGACGAGCTGTTGTTTCGCGGGGAACTTCAGGTACTCCAGGAGCGGCTGGATCTCACCGTCGTCGAACTCGTTCGCCAGCCGCCGCAGGGCTGGATCGGCGCGTCCGGCGCCATCGACGAGGAACTGCTCACCGCATTACTGCCCGGCAAGTTCCGGCGCAACCAGCTCGACTACTTCCTGTGCGGGCCACCTGCGCTCGTCATCGACGTGCTGACGGTGCTCGACGGCCTGGATATTCCCCGCCCACGGATCCACACCGAACAGTTCGACCTCGTCTGAATCGAAGGTGACGTCGGCAAAAACGAGTCCAGCGAAACTCCCATTGACGATTACTAGGCAACTTAAGCAGAAAGGCCTGTCCGTGCAGCCCCCGATACCCACCTTCGTCCGACTGACCGTCGTGCTGGCTATGGTCGCCGCGCTATCGGTCGCCGTGTTCCAGTACTGGGGCAGGTCGCAGTACCGGGCTACCGCCGCTACCGCAGCCACCGCAGCACCGGACAACGGCTGGACGCAGACCCAGTGGGGCCCGCTCGGCCCTGCAGATCGGGACCTGCTGATCAAGGTACGGCAGGCCGGCCTGTGGGAAGGACCGGCCGGGCAGCAGGCCCAGCAGCGGGGCAGCAGTGCGCGGGTGCGGGAAGTGGGCCGGCTCATCGCGGCTGAGCATGCCGATCTCGACGCGCAGGTCCGCGAGGTCTCGGCACAGCTTGGTGTGGCACTGCCCAACCAGCCCACTGACCAGCAGAACGGCTGGATAGGGGAGATAGCCAGGCAGCCGGTGTCGGACTTCGACCGTACGTTCGTGCAGCGGTTGCGCGCCGCGCACGGCAAGGTATTGCCGACCAT
>DASQVB010000476.1:0-14211 GCA_035640975.1 Pseudonocardiaceae bacterium | reverse complement strand
CGCCTCCCCAGAACCGATCCAGATCGGCAGGTAGCGCTCGCCCTCGGCCTCCCGCAGCAGCAGGATCGGCTGGTTCGCCGGCAACTCCACCCGGACCCCGACGACACGCATCTCGCTCATCGCGTTGCGCCTCCCTCCCGCCGCACCTTGTGGGCCAGGTGCCTTGAGGATCGTCGTGCTCGGCGGCGGATTGGGCACCGGCCGCGAGTAGATGCCAGCCCAGCCGCGTGTCCACCATCGCTACGCAAGACGCTACACGCGGCACCCACCCGGTGCCGAGTCCAGCGGGTGACCAATTCGTGCGCTGTGCTCATTGCCTCTGTAGTTCAGTTCCCGGTCGCGCTACGCAGCCCCGACTTCACGAGCAAGGCGTGCAGCCGTACCGACAGCATCGCTAGCTCCCGTACCACCTCGTCGGCCCGGGCCCGGGCGTCCGGGTCCCGCTGCCGGCTCATCGGACTGACGATCTGCGCCAGCAGACCCACCTCCCGGTCCGCCGACGCTCGGAAGGCCCGTAGATGCCGAGGCTCCAGCCCAAAGTCGGTCATCGCCTGGGCGGTGCGGGCCACGAGCACCGCATCGGAGTCGTAGAAGCCGGCGGGGCCGGGACGGACCAGGCCGAACTGCTCGAGTTCAGTCAGCGCTGTCCTGCCGATGCCAGCGGCCGCGAGCAATTCCTCCTGGGTCATTCGCACGCTGTCAGCAGCGTCGAGGTCCTCTGGGCCGGGCGGGTCGTACGGAGCTTGCGAGGGCACGCCGACCAGCGAGCGCGGTGACCGTGACCGGTGCCCGTCTGTGAGTCTTTCGGTGAGTTTTTCGGTGAGCCTTTCGGGGCGGCCGTCCGGGGGGCTTTCGTGCTCCCCCCGGTCCATCGCGTCCAGATGCTCCTTGATCACCCTCAGCGGGAGATAGTGGTCGCGCTGAGCGGTGAGTACGTAGCGCAGCCGTTGCACGTCCGCGGCAGAGAACTGCCGGTAGCCGGCAGCGGTACGCTCCGGCTGGACCAGCCCCTCGGACTCCAGAAATCTGATCTTGGAGATGGTGACGTCCGGAAAGTCCGCTCGCAGCTGGCCGAGCACCGAGCCAATGCTTGCTGCGGGCCGATGCCCGGAGCGACCCGCAGCCGTCACTGCAACTCCTGGTCAGCCCTTCGGTCCCCGGCACGCGGACCGGTGAGGAACACCAGCCGGAACTTGCCGATCTGCACCTCGTCACCATTGGCCAGTACGGCGGTGTCTACCGGCTCGCGGTTGACGTAGGTGCCATTGAGGCTGCCCACGTCCACCACGACGAACTCACCACCCTCACGGCGAAACTCGGCGTGCCTGCGCGACACCGTCACGTCGTCGAGGAAGATGTCACTGTCCGGGTGTCGACCTGCGCTGGTCGTGGACCGGTCGAGGAGGAATCGGGAACCGGCGTTCGGGCCGCGTTTGACCACCAGCAGCGCCGAGCCCGCGGGTAAGGCGTCGACGCCGGCGATGGGTGGCCCCGGTGCCTCGACACTCTCAGGCTCGGCGAGGAAGTCAGCCCGGAATATCGAGGTCTGCTCCGGGCCCCGCTCCGGTGGAACGCCGGGCCCGTCGTTCGTGCTCACCTGAGCTCTCCTTCACCACCGGTGGTGCCTGCCGATCGGACCACAACCTACCTGCCACCGGCGACCGGTGCGGACTGAGGGCCCGCCCGCCGCGGCTTGGCGTCAGCATCGGTTGCAGTGCCCGGATCAGACCTGCTCGATGAGGCTGCGGTAGTCCTCGGCGCTGAGAAGAAAGTCCATCTCGGACGTCTCGGCCAACTTGATCTCAATCATCCAACCCTCCCCATAGGGGTCGGAGTTGAGCAGTTCGGGGCTGTCATCGAGGGTGTCGTTGCGAGCCACTACCTCACCGGTGACCGGCGCGAACACCTCCGACACGCTTTTGGTCGACTCCACCTCACCCACCGGCTCTCCCCTCGTTACTGAGGTTCCGACCAGCGGCAACTGCAGGTATACGACGTCTCCAAGCTGGGTGGCCGCATAGTCGGTGATGCCCACCCGCCCAGTGCCGTCCGCACTGGGCAAGACCCATTCATGCTCAGGGGTGTACCACAGCTCCTCGGGGACCATTGGCTCCTCCTTGACTCTCGACCGCGAGCCCGCCAGTCGCAGAGCGTAGAAGGCTCGATGATCCACCGTAAGAATGTCAGCTGCCCAAGAATGTCAGCTGCGGAGTACCCGTTTCGCGGCACGCACGCTGAGCCGAACCTGAACCAGGTAGAGCACCCCCGACCACAGGTACAGCGCGCCTCCCCATACGGTAAAGGCCACCGCGAACGCCTGGGCTACCGCCTGCAACCAACCCTGCACGTTCTCGGCGAGTAGCAGGAACGGAAAGGCATAGAGCAGGCACAGAGTGGCTGCCTTGCCCAGATAGTGCACCGGCAGCGGACCGTAGCCGTGATGACGCAGTACTGGCAGGGCCAGCGAGAGCACCACATCTCGGCCGATCAACACGGCAATCACCCACCATGGCAGGATGTCGCGCATCCCGAAAGCGAGCAGGGTGGTCAGCGTGTAAAGCCGGTCGACCGCCGGATCGAGCAATTCGCCCAGCCTGCTGGATTGGTTCAGCAAGCGTGCCAGCTTGCCGTCCAGCCAGTCCGTAATGCCCGACAGGGCTAATACCAGCATGGCGAGCAGGTCGTACTGGGGGCCTAGCAGCAGCCAGAGGAACAGTGGGACACCGGCCAACCGCAGCAAACTCAGCACATTGGGCACCGTGAGCAGCCGGTCGGGCGAATCCATCCCTGCCGACCCTAGAACCGGGTGTGCTGCAGCCAGTGCGCCAGCATCGCCTGGTCGCCGAGCACCTCGATCGGCGCCTGTTCGGCTGGTACCCGGCGCAGCAGCACCAGCAACAGGTCCACCACCCCACCTCGGACCGCGACCGCACCTTTGGTGTGGCCGTGTTCCCAGACCGGTCCCGACGGGGTCCGGCGCACGGTCCACTCCCCCGCCTCGCCAAGCCCGGGGTCGGTGGCGTGCAGGTGCAGAATCTGGCCCTCGCCGCGCAGCTCGGCGAACTCGGGTCGAAACTCGACCGCCTGCGGTGAACCGAGAGCGTCCAACCACTCGGAGATTGCATCAGCGGCCAGATCAGGTTCCAGGTCGAACTCGCGGCCCAGCGCCAGCTCAGCGTCAGCGCGGTGCACCGCGGTCTCGTGCGCCATCCGGCGAGCCCAGAAGTCGACACGCTGGTCGCCGGCCCAAGTCCACACGGGGGTCTGCGGGCCGGCGGCTCGGATCGCGCCAACCAGTTCGGTAGTGCCGTCATGCAACCAGGTACCGAGCTCGTCGGCATCCTCGGGCGCCGTAACCATAGCGAGCTCGCTGAAGTTCGGCGGTGCGGTGACGCGGTTGGTGATGAGCGCGGTGGCCATTCGATGAGCCCGTCCGACGTGCTCGGCGAGCTGATACAGCGTCCAGTCCGGGCAGGTCGGTACCGGTTGCTTCAGGTCGGCTCCGCGCAGCGCCTCGGCGAATAGCGCCGATTGCGCAGTCAACGCGTCAAGATATCGATCATCGCGCAGTGGAGCCATCAGGTGCCTCCCGTGGTCGTCCGGTTGGTCGTCCCGGTGGTCATCAGGGACCCCAGCCTAAGCAGCTGTGGGTTGGTAGTGCGGTGGCGCACCGGGTGGTGTGCACTGTGGCCTATGGCCTCACATCCTGCCTCGCCATCGCAAGACACCGTGCAGCATGCGCGCGGCGGCGGCTGGGGCACATTTCTCGCGGCGGCAATCCGATCTCCCCGTGACGTCGGGACACTGTTGCCGTCGGGTCCCGAGCTAGCCCAACGGCTGGCCGCCGTCGTACCTCGAGCCAGCCCGCCCGGGCGGCCTGCGGTCGTGGTGGAGGTTGGAGCCGGTGCCGGCGCAGTGACCGGCGCGATTGCTGAACAGGCCGATCAGGACGCGGTGGTGATCGCCATCGAGAAGGATGCCAGGCTCGCCGAGGGGTTACGGTCGCGTCAACTTGGTGTGCGGGTGGTCACGGCCGACGCCGCCACCCTCCCGGCCATCCTCGCTGCACACGGTGTAGACCGCGCCGACGTGATCGTCTCCGTGCTGCCGTGGACTCTGTTCGGCCCGCAGCAGCAACGCGAGCTCCTGACCGTCTTTGCCGCTGCGCTGCAGACCGACGGTGTGTTCACCGCCGCGGCATACAGCTTGGGTTATTGGACTTCCCCGGCCCGCCGGTTTCGCTGCGAGCTGGAGCGAACCTTCGGTGAGGTGCTGCCCACCCGCACCATGTGGCGGCACCTGCCGCCGGCAATGACCTATGTCTGCCGACGACCCGGCGGGGTCCCCTGATTACCGCGGGTCCGAGTCGATCAGCAGCTGACCATCTCGTTGGGTCACTCGTAGCTGACGCTTCACCACCTGGGTGCCGCTGCCAGAGTCGTAGACGACATCGACGGGCACCGTCACCGAGCCATCTGGGTTGTCCGTGACCCCGGAGGCGTTGCGAGCGCTGACCGAAGAGTACCGGCTCCAATGCGAGCGGAAACCCGCCTCGTTGTCGAATGTCGCTCTCGCCGTAGGGGACAGCATCTCCCAGGCCACCGGCAGGTTGTTCAGGCCGTTGTAGTAGTCGATCACTAGCTCTCCGGCGTCGCGCCACGCAATCGATTCCTGGGAGTGGTCCACCGCCTGGATCTGGGGTGGTACAGGGAGAACACCGAGTGGGCTCACCGGTGGTGCTGCTGGCGCCGGGGTGGCTGCCTGCCCGACCGAAGGCGTACCTCGCTCCCCGGATGAACCGGTCGTCACCAGCGTCCCGACGCCGGCCAACGCGAGCACCGTAAGGACAGCGCCCACAAGCACGCCCGCGTGCCGTCGTTGCGGCCGCAAGGAACCAGCAGGTGCCAGGCCCACAGGTGGCCGCGCGGCAGGTCGGGACCAGGTGGACAGCGGCCGTGATGGCGCTGCCGGCGCAGGGGCTACCGGTCCGGTCACCCGGGTCGTAGGCAGCGCGGCGGCAGCCGGTCTGCGCACTGGTCCGGGGCTGCTCGCCGCGGCGAGCTCCAACTCCAAGCTGGCCCGGTGCATGTTGGGACGCGCTGCCGGTTCCCTGGCCAGCAGGCTCATCAAGACCGCGAACAGGGGACCCGCGTGCAGCGGCGGCGGCACCTCACCAGCGGCCACCGCATGCAACAGCGCGAGCTGGTTGTTGCCCTCACCGAAGGGTGCCCGCCCCTCCACCGCGGCGTAGAGAGTGGCACCAAGCGAGAAGACGTCCGACGCCGGGGTCGGGATCTGCCCGCGGGCTACCTCCGGAGCGAGGTAAGCCGGGGTTCCGGCCATCATCCCGGTCTGGGTGACCGTGACATCCCCTGCGGCGCGGGAGACACCGAAGTCGGTGATCTTCGCGGTCCCGTCGTCGGTGATCAGGATGTTTCCGGGTTTGACATCCCGGTGCACGATCTGCGCGGCGTGCGCGGCGGCCAGCGCGGAGGCGACCTGGGCACCGATGGAGGCGACCTCGCTCACCGGGAGGTAGGAACGCTCATGCAGCACCACAGCGAGGCTGCGTGCGGGCAGGTACTCCATCACCAGGCAGGGCTCACCATCGTGCTCGGCCACGTCGTAGACCACGATGGCGTTCGGGTGCTGCAGCCGTGCGGCGATGCGCGCCTCGCGTAGTGCCCGCAGCCGAGCTTCCTCGGTGTCCCCTGGGCTTAGATCCGGCGCCAGCAGCAGCTGCTTCACCGCGACCAGGCGCTGCAACCGCTCGTCCCTGGCCCGCCAGACGACGCCCATGCCGCCGCTGCCGATCCGATCGAGCACCCGGTAATGCCCGGCAATAAGTTGACCCGTGTCGATGAGTGCTGCTCCCCGTCTGTACTGGCACATCTGTACTGGACACATCTGGACTGGCCCCGACCGGGCGCCAAGGTTACCGCGCCCGGCTGCGGGATCTCCGCCCACCGGCGGCCCCGCCGCGCCGCATCCGAGCAGCTGCAGGCACGATCGTGACCATCATGACGCTGACCGAGGCGCTGCCCGGCGATTCCGGGCCTGACGAGCTGCTCGACACCTTTGTGAACTGGGTTTCGAGCCAGGGCTTGACGCTGTACCCGGCCCAGGAGGACGCGCTGATCGAGATCGTCTCCGGCTCGAATGTGATCCTGGCCACCCCCACCGGGTCCGGCAAGAGCCTGGTGGCGACTGGCGCGCACGCAGTCGGGCTGGCGCAGGGCAGGCGCAGCGTCTACACCGCACCGATCAAGGCACTGGTCTCGGAGAAGTTCTTCGCATTGTGCGATGTTTTCGGTGCCGACCAGGTCGGAATGCTGACTGGTGACTCCAGTGTCAACGCCGGTGCGCCGATCATCTGCTGCACCGCTGAGGTGCTGGCCAACATGGCCCTGCGCACCGGGCCGGATACCGATACCGGCCTGGTGGTGATGGATGAGTTCCACTTCTATGCCGACCCGGATCGCGGCTGGGCCTGGCAGGTGCCGCTGCTGGAGCTTTCGCAGGCCCAGTTCTTGCTGATGTCTGCGACGTTGGGCGATGTCACCCGCTTCGAGGAGGACTTGACCCGGCGCACCGGCCGTCCCACCGCGGTGGTGCGCTCCGCGCAGCGCCCGGTACCGCTTCATTTCCGGTATGTCACGACCCCGCTGCACGAGACGCTGGAAGAGCTGCTGGCCACCAAGGCGGCACCGGTCTATGTGGTGCATTTCACCCAAGCCTCCGCTGCCGAGCAGGCACAGGCGCTGACCAGCATCAATGTCTGCAGTCGAGCCGAGAAGGACGCGATTGCCGAGCTGATCGGCGGCTTCCGGTTCGCCACTGGTTTCGGCCGGACACTGTCCCGGCTGGTTCGCCACGGGATCGGCGTCCACCACGCCGGCATGCTGCCCCGGTACCGCCGGCTCGTCGAGCGGCTCGCCCAGGCCGGTCTACTGAAGATCATCTGCGGCACCGACACCCTCGGCGTGGGGATCAACGTGCCGATCCGCACCGTGCTGCTCACCGCGCTGGGTAAGTACGACGGGACCCGCACCCGCCACCTCACGGCTCGGGAGTTCCACCAGATCGCCGGTCGGGCCGGGCGGGCCGGCTACGACACCGCCGGTGATGTCGTCGTGCAGGCTCCAGACCACGTGGTGGAGAACGCCAGGGCGGTGGCCAAGGCCGGAGATGACCCTCGCAAGTTGCGCAAGGTGGTGCGCAAGAAACCCGCTGAGGGATCGGTGTCCTGGAGTGACCGCACCTTCGACCGGCTGGTTGCGGCCGAACCGGAACCGCTGACGTCCAGCTTCGCGGTGAGCCACGCGATGCTGCTCAACGTGGCCAACCGGCCCGGTGACGCGTTCGCGGCCATGCGCCATCTGCTCACCGACAATCATGAGGATCGGCCCGCCCAGCGGCGGCATATCCGCCAGGCCATCGCGATGTACCGAGCGTTGCTGGCCGCCGGCGTCGTCGAACGGCTGGAGGTCCCAGACGCCCAGGACCGCACCGTGCGGCTCACCGGCGACCTGCAGCTCGATTTCGCCCTTAACCAGGCGCTATCCCCGTTCGCGCTGGCAGTGATCGAGTTGCTGGACCCGGATTCGGCTGAGTACCCGCTGGACGTGCTGTCCGTGCTGGAGGCCACCTTGGACGATCCGCGGCAGGTGCTCGGTGCACAGCTGTCGAAGGCCAAGGGACAGGCCGTGGCGGAGATGAAAGCCGAGGGCATCGAGTACGAGGAGCGGATGCGGCTGCTGGAGGACGTCACTTATCCGATGCCGCTGGCCGAACTGCTGCATGCCGCGTTGGATACCTACCGGCGGGGTCATCCCTGGGTCGCCGATCACCGGCTGTCCCCCAAGTCGGTGGCTCGCGACCTCGCCGAGCGGGCGATGACCTTCACCGAGTACGTCGGGTTCTACGGCCTGGCCCGCTCGGAAGGCTTGGTGCTGCGCTACCTGGCCGACGCCTACCAGGCGTTACGCCGCACGGTGCCCGAGGAGGCCAAGACCGAGGGGTTGCGGGACCTGCAGGAGTGGCTGGGGGAACTGGTTCGCCAGGTGGACTCCAGCCTGCTGGACGAGTGGGAGCGACTGCGCAACCCCGAAACGCCCGAAGCTGTGACACCCAACTCCGCGGGACAGGTTGCAGCATCGGTGGACCACCGTCCCCCGCCGGTGACAGCCAACGTGCGGGCCTTCCGGGTACTGGTTCGCAACGCGCTGTTCCGCCGGGTGAAACTCGCCGCCCGCCGGTGCTGGGAGGAACTCGGGGAGCTGGACTCAGACGCCGGATGGGACGCGCAATCCTGGCGAGAAGCCGTGGAACCGTACTTCGACGACCATGACGAGATTGGTACCGGCGCTGACGCCCGCGGTCCGCAGTTGCTCATCGTTGATTACCAGCCCGGCAGGTGGGTCGTGCGGCAGATCCTGGACGACCCGGCTGGGCATCATGACTGGGGCATCAACGCCGAAGTCGACCTGGCTGCCTCCGACGAGAGCGGGGCAGCGGTGCTGCGGGTAACCGCGGTCGGCCAGCTCTGAAGCCCGATCCCTGCTCTGATCGTGGTCCCCGCTCTGATCGTCACAGTCTCCGCAGGCCGGTGAGCACCCGCTGCATCAGGACGGCGTCCGGTGTGGCCTGCCCGGAGCCGGCGGTGCGATGCACTGAGACGCTACCCGTGGAGGCCAGGTCTCCCAGCAGCACTCGGGCCACTCCCAGCGGCATCTTCAGCAAGGCAGCGAGTTCCGCGACAGAGCGGGGCGTGGAGCACAGCCCGAGAATCGTGCAGTACTCCGGACGGGCCGGGGGGTCGGGCGGCCGGCCGGTGGCCGAGATCAGGGCCTCGATCGCAAGGTCGACCTGCGCCGCGGTCCGCCCCCCGGTCCAGAAGTAGGGCCGCACCAGGTCCGGGATCTCCACCGATCCGTCCCAGGCGGCCTCGTCAACGTCATGTGCCCCGGCAGGCTCGGGCGCCGGCGGTGCGAGCTGCGGTTGCTGCGCGGCGACTTTCTTCGCTACCTGCTGTTCGGGTTCCTGCTGTGGGGATTCCTGCTGTTCAGGCTGCTGTTGTCCGGGCTCCTGCTCATCTTGGTTTTGCCGCCAACGGCTCAACACGGACGGGAACCGGGCACCGGTCTGGCCAACGACCTGGTCTTCGTGCTGGCGTTGGGCTTGATGTTTGGCCGCTGCGCCATCATGTTCTTCCGGCGGCTCGGCCACCGCTCGGCGACGACGTCCCGCCGCGCCGCCGAACCGGGCGCCGGTCAGTCCGACCACGGGGCCGTCGGCGTCCGGACCATCCCCAGAGTTCTGATCCGCTTCCACGGGCGGGCAGATTAGGCGGCCCGTGTCAAGACCCTGTAACGGGGGGTATCGCCCTGGTTACAGATGACCGGTGGTACGCCGGACACGTCACTGGTATCCCCGACGATGCGCCGCTGACCAGATCGGGGCGTGTTAACGCGGCTCGTTGCCTGGCTTCCATTTGATGCCACACCCCATACTGGGCTGCTGCGGCTCAGTGACCGGTTGCCCGGCCAGCACCAGGTCCAGTGCCGCACGCAACGCCTTGCCGGTCACTGGGGCCTCATTGCGCGGGCGGGACTCGTCGAACTCGCCGCGGTAGACGAGCTTGCGGTCAGCGTCATAGACGAAGAAGTCCGGGGTACAGGCGGCCCGGTAGGCCAGGGCGACATCTTGGGTGTCGTCGAGCAGGTACGGGAACGTGAACTCAGCGCGGCGGGCCTGCTCGGTCAGCCCGTCCGGCCCGTCGTCGGGATGGGTCTTCGTGTCATTGCTGCAGATCGCCACCGCGGCCACGTCTCGCTGGCTGTACTCGGCGACCAGCGATCCAAGCTCCCGCTCGATATGCCGGACATAGGGACAGTGATTGGACAGGAACATCACCAGCAGTGGTCGACCGAGCCCAAGATCATTAGAGGTGACGGTATGGCCGTCGAGGGACAGCAGGGCAAACGGTGGCGCCGGCGTGCCGAGTGGGACCATGAACGAGTTTACTGCCATGGTCGCCAGTCTCTCATCGCTGCTCGGGACGCAGGGCGCGGTACCGGGAACGCGCTCAACGAGCTACGCCGCCCCGTCGAACAGTTCACTACCGTGGACCGGTTCGACGGGGCGGCTTCCAACCCCGCTACTGAGGACGCCGGTTGGCAGCGTCTTGGACCTTACGCACCGCACCATCGATCTGGTTGTGGTACTTGCCCTTCGTGCGCTCGTCGACGAAACGACCAGCCTGGTCGGCGACCTTGTGAACCTTCTCGGGGTTGTTCTTGGCATACCGGCAAGCGGCCTGGGCGATCCCCGCAAGAGCCGCAAGCTTTCCAAGCTTTCTGAACATCAGTGCCCTCCCTTTGCCTGACCCAGCAAACAGTCCCCAGCTAGACCACTGAGAAATTGCTCGAGAGGATACCGTGCCCCGTCAGATGCCCCCGATCAGAGGCCTCCAATGAGAACCCAATCAGAACCCCATTGCCTGGGCGCGGCGCTTCACCTCGCGGCCGCGGTCGGTCCGCAGTGCGCCAATCGGGGTGCCCGGCAACGAGTCCTCTGCGGTAAACAACCAACGCAGGATCTCCTCAACGGAGTAGCCCGCGTCGCGTAGCAGGGTAATCGTGCCGGACAGTCCCTTGACCACCGCATTACCGCTCAGAAACTCCGCAGGTACCACCGCCACGCCGTGGCGGCGCACCCCCAGCAGTTGCCCGTCGCGCAGCATCTGGTGCACCCGCGTTACCGGCAGTCCGAGCCGTTGCGCCACATCGGGTAGCGGCAGCACCACCACCTCGGGATCGAGCACGTCCGGGGCGAGAGGGATGTCGCTCACAGTGGTCACCATGCCATACCCGCCAGCCGGCGCCTTTCCGCCGTTCGGGCAGCGCCGAGTCCGTGCGATCCAGACCTTGCCCTTACCATTCCGGAACTGTGGAACGACAGGGGCCCGCCCATGACGGGAACCTGGTCGGCACCCTGCTCGACGGGCGCTACCGGGTCGGTCCCGTGCTGGCCCGCGGCGGCATGTCCACCGTCTACCGCGGCACGGACGTCCGGTTGGAGCGTCCGGTCGCCATTAAGGTGATGGCCCCCAGGTTCGCCGCCGACCCGACCTTCCTGCAGCGCTTCGAACGGGAGGCCCGCGCGGCTGCGCGGCTGCACCATCCCGGTGTGGTTGCGGTTCATGACCAGGGCGTCGACTTCGCGGGGGACCATGCGTTCTTGGTGATGGAACTGGTGGAGGGGGCAACGCTTCGGGAGTTGATGCGCCAGCGCGGCAGGCTGCCGGTGCCGCTGGCCATCACGGTGGCCGAGATGGTGCTTTCGGCGCTGGCCGCGGCGCACCGGGAAGGACTGGTTCATCGCGACATCAAACCGGAGAACGTTCTCATCGGCCCCGGTGGCGTGGTGAAGGTGGCCGATTTCGGACTGGTTCGCGCGGCGGCCGAGGCCAGCAACACTGGCGACGTCATCCTCGGCACGGTTGCCTACCTCTCGCCAGAGCAGGTCGCGACTGGGGCGGCCGATACCCGAAGCGACGTCTACGCCAGTGGTGTGCTGCTGTTCGAGATGCTTACCGCCGCGCCGCCATACAGCGGGGAAACCGCCCTGTCTGTGGCCTATCGCCACGTCAACGACGACATGCCGGCCCCGAGTACGGCAGGCGCTGACGTGCCCGCACCGCTGGACGACCTGATCGTGCAGGCCACCCGTCGGGATCCGGCAATCCGTCCGCCGGACGCGTCGGCGTTCCTGCGCCGCCTGCAGGCGGTGCGGATCGGCCTGGGAATCGACCGAGTTGCGGTGCCGGTACCCACGTCGGCGTCGTCAATGGCCGCGGCGGGGGCACCCACCGCGGTGGCGAGCTTCTTCATCGATCATGGACCACGTGGCACCCGGGCGTTGTCCAGGGCTGATGAGAGGACTGGAATCCCCGACATGGGTGATGGCGCGGCTACCGGACTTCTGCCCGGCCGGCCACCCGGGTCCCGGCCACGCAAGGAGCTCCCGTCCGACGATCCCTACCTACGCGAGCGTGCCCGCAATCGGCGCGCCTTCATCGCCTGGATGGTGATCGTGTTGATGCTCGCCAGCGCGATCGGGGTAGGCGCATGGTGGCTAGGTAGCGGACGGTGGACGGTGGTGCCCAACCTCACGGGTGTGCAGAGCAGCGCCGTGCAGGCCACGCTGGCTGCCGCCGACCTCAAGTCCAGCCCCACTGAGGATCATCACGACACGGTCCCCGGTGGTGTGGTGGTCAGTACCGATCCCGGGCCGGGGCAGCGCGCGGTACGAGGCTCGGACGTCACCGTGGTGATCTCGCTGGGTCGTCCGGTGGTGCCCGAGCTAGCGGTAGGCATCGCGGCGCAGGAGGCCGAGGATGCGCTGCGGGAGGCGGACTTGAGTCCGCGGCGCGACCCGGCCGCCGAGGAGTTTCACGACACCGTCCCGAAGGGCACCGTGATCGGACTACGCCCGGCAGGGGGTACCACGCTCACCGTGGGGGCTCCGGTGACGCTGGTGATCAGCAAGGGCGTGGCCCCGGCCACGGTGCCCGACGTGCGGGGTCTGCCCGAGGCTGACGCGGCGTCGAGGTTGGCTCGAGCCGGTCTGACCGTGCAGGTGCGTCGCCAATTCGACGGCGAGATGCCCGGCGGGCAGGCGATCGGCACTGACCCGAGGTCCGGTACGCGCACTACCCGCGGTACCCGCGTCGTCCTGCTGGTGAGTACCGCGTCAGTAGTGCCCGAGGTGGTCGGGTTGTCTGTTGCTGAGGCCCAGCAGGTGCTGGCCAACGCTGGTCTTAACAGCACAGTCCGGCAGTCGCTGGGGGGATTTGGGGGAATCCCATTCCTCGGGGGCTTGTCGGGTCAGGTGATCTCGCAGTCACCTGCGGCTGGTCAGCCCGTGCGCGCCGGAACCACCATTGCACTCACAACGCTGTGAGCACTCGAGTGGTGTTGAGTGCTGTATAGCACTCAACACCACTCACGACCACGCCACTCACGACCACGCCACTCAAGACCGCAGCATCTCGGCGACCAGGAATGCGAGTTCCAACGCCTGCTGGGTGTTCAGCCGCGGATCGCACGCGGTTTCGTAGCGACCGGACAGGTCCGCATCGGAGATGTCCTGCGCGCCGCCGAGGCACTCGGTGACGTCCTCCCCGGTGAGTTCCACGTGGATTCCACCCGGATAGGTGCCCAGCGCATGGTGCACTTCGAAGAAGCCCTGCACCTCGTCGACTACCCAGTCGAAGTGCCTGGTCTTGTATCCGGTGGAGGATTCAATGGTATTGCCATGCATCGGATCGCACTGCCATATCACCTGATGCCCAGCCGCAGTGACCTTTTGCACGATCCCCGGCAGCACATCTCGGACCCGCTGCGCCCCCATCCGCGAGATCAGGGTGAGCCGGCCCGGGATACCGTGCGGGTCAAGCCGTTCGACGTATTCCACAGCCTCATCAGGTGTGGTGCTCGGGCCGAGCTTGAGCCCGATGGGATTGGCCAGCAGCTCAGCGAATGCGATGTGCGCCCCATCCAGCGCACGGGTGCGCTCCCCTACCCACAGGAAATGCGCGGACAGGTCGTAGAGCTTAGGTTTCTCGGCCCTGCGGTCCAAGCGGAGCATGGCCCGTTCGTAGTCGAGCACCAACGCCTCGTGACTGGCGTAGATCTCGGTGGAGTGCAGCGATGAGTCGTTCACGCCGCACGCCGACATGAAGCGCAAGCCACGGTCGATCTCGCCGGCCAGAGCCTCATACCGGGCTCCGGCTGGTGATCGACGCACGAAGTCCTTGTTCCAGTCGTGGACCTTGTTCAGGTCAGCCATACCAGCCAAGGTCAGCGCCCGCACCAGATTCATCGCCGCCGCGGCGTTGGCGTAGGCGCGAATCAACCGCGACGGGTCGTGCACCCGCGCCTCGGGCTTGGCGACCAACGAATTGATCATGTCACCGCGGTAGGACGCCAGGCCGAACGCGTCGATCGGCGCCGACCTCGGCTTGGCGTACTGCCCCGCCACTCGCGCCACCTTCACCACCGGCATGCTCGACCCGTAGGTGAGCACCACTGCCATCTGCAGCAGCGTGCGGACGTTAGCCCGCAGGTGCGGTTCGGTGTTGTCGGCGAAGGTCTCGGCGCAGTCCCCGCCCTGCAGCAGGAAAGCCTCGCCGCGAGCCACCGCCGC
>DASQVB010000475.1:0-6936 GCA_035640975.1 Pseudonocardiaceae bacterium | reverse complement strand
TTGACCACGATCGGTCTTGCCGGAACACCGGCAGCCGCCCACACGGTCGGTGAACCGGGCGCTGAGACGATGTTGGTGCATCTCAACGACAGCGCGGCAGGTGGCTCGTACCACCAGGAATTCGAGCGGGCGTACGCCGGGACGACACCCGACGGCACGCCGGTCTACATCTACGTGCCGGAGGGTGGGATCGGTGGAGCGGAGGGCGTCACGAGCCTCGACCCGTCCTTCGACCAGAACCCGGATGACGACTTCACGCCGTGCGCCGATAGCGGTGCCGACGACTACCTGATCACGCAGGAACAGATCAACACGCTGGGGAACGAGCTCGCGAACCATATCGTCGCGGTCGACGAGGCCCATTTCGGTGACGTCGGCACGGCAGCGGGCGAGGACGGGACGAGCAGCGATGCCCTGGTCATGCTGGTCTACAACGTGCAGGACGAGTCCTACTACGACTGCTCGGTCGACACCTACACGGCCGGCTACTTCGCGCCTGAGTACATCGATGAAGCCGGGATGAACGTGCTCGTCGTCGACGCCTTCGACTGGGCGAACCGGATCGGCGACGATGCGGCGCAGCCCAACCTGTACGAGGGTGTCATCGCGCATGAGCTCGAGCACCTGCTGATGAACTACTCCGACCCGGGCGAGCCTTCCTGGGTGGACGAGGGCCTCGCCGACATGGCGATCTTCCTCAACGGCTACGACATCGGTGGCTCGCACCTTACCTACCACCAGGTGTTCCACCGGGAGACCTCGCTGACCCGATGGGGTGGCGGCCTGGAGAACTACGGGGCTTCGTTCACCTACTTCCTGTACCTCTGGGAGCAGGCGGGCGGCAACGGTGACGGCACCTACAGCGCTGACTCCCAGTACGACGGCGCCGGCGGCGACCTGCTGATCAGGCTGATCTTCGAGAACGCGGCGGACGGCATGGCCGGTGTCCAGGCGGCGATCGACGAGTTCAACGAGCGGACCGGGGCCAATCTGCGGTCGGCGACCGAGCTGTTCCAGGACTGGGCGATCGCGGTGAAGCTCGACGACGAGGGATCCGACCGCTGGGACTTCAGGAACATCGACTTCGGCAACTCGGCCTTCACCGACTACACGGTCGACATTGCCAACGAGACCTTCTGGAACAAGCGCGGTCAGTACCACGGACGGATGCCTGAGGCGAAGTGGGCCAACCAGCCCCGGGTACCGGGACAGACAGCCCTGCCGTTCGGCGTCTCGTACGAGACCTTCCGCAACATCGGGAAGTTCTTCTCGTTCACCTTCCAAGGTGACCCGACCGAGCGGGTGGCACCGCACAGCGAGCCGGACCACTGGTGGGGCGGCGCGGACAGCCAGGAGGAGAGCATCCTCGATGTCGCCAGCGGGGGAGTTGCCCCCGGAGCGGTCGTGGACTTCTGGACCTGGTACTTCATCGAGGAAGGCTGGGACTACGGCTACCTCGAGGCACTGGTGAACGGTGAATGGGTGACCGTGCCGCTGTTCCGGGACGGCACCGAGATCACCACTGACACCAATCCGCATGACAACAACGACGAAGGTAACGGCCTTACCGGGACCTCTGGCGGGGAGTACTTCGTCGATGAGCCGAGCTACATCCACGTGCAGAGCGCGCCGCTGCCGGCGGGAACAACCGACGTACGGTTCCGGTACTCGACCGATGCCGCGTACGTCGACACCGGGTTCTTCGTCGACGACGTGACCGTTGGCGGGCAGGCGGCGACGTTGTCCTCCGCTGCGGGCAACTGGCTGCTCACCACCGGCGTCCAGAACAACAACTGGGTCGTCCAGGTCTTGTCACCGTGCGACCTGACTCCGGGGAGCACGGCGAACGAGATCGTCGATGAGGAGGGCAACTACGTCTACCGGTTCCCGGCGGGCGACGACGATGCAGTGAGCGCTGCCGGTTTCACGACGTCCTGCCTGAAGGGAACCCGGAACTCGTTCACGGTCGTCATCTCGAACCTGCCCACTGGCGACATCCAGGTGCTGGATGCCGATTACCGGTTCCGGGTCACGGGCAGCTCGAAGCCGTAGCTCAAGGCAAGATCGGATAGAGATCCGGGCCGGCGCGCCTCACACATCTAGTGGGCGTGCCGGCCCGCGTCTTCTCCGTGGAAGACCATCTACCGCACCGGGGACGGGTATCTGTCGTGCGTCTTCGTCCACCCCGACCGCTGCTCGACCGGTGGCCTGAGGTCGTTGGGTTGAATACGATCACCCGCATCAGCGTCGTGGGCGGTCTGCTCAGGCACGTGCGGCCGGTGCAGGGCGCCGTGTGGCTGACCCGGCACCAGACGCCTACATGAGAGCTGTGCTAGGAGCGCGCCGTCGTGGTGCGACATAGCGTCAACAGGGGGTGTAGACGCTGCCAGCGGGGGAGATAGCGCAACTCCTGCGGCCCGGAGCGGCTGGATCTGACGCGGACCATCGCTCTTTTGGTCCGCGGGTCGTGGGTTCGAGTCCCACGGGCCTACTCCTATAGTGCCTAGTCAACAGGCTCAATAGATGGGTCTGTCAGGCCACGAGCACCTCGCACTCTTGCCGTCTTCAGACCAGCGGTGGTGAGTCGCAGCAGTTCCTGCAGGGCCCTGCTGCGTGTGTCGCGCCGCCAAGCGAGGACGGTTCGGGCGGGCGGAAGGTCGGTGATCGGCAGGTACATGATCTCGGGGTGCTGGTAGGTGGCCGCGAAGGCGGCCAGCACGGGCTGCACAATCTGGCCGGCGGCGACGGCCAACAGCAGCTCTGCTGGGTCACGAAGAGCGCGCTCGCTGCGGAGGATGGGCCGTCCTTGCGGGGTGTGCGAGGGCGACATTTCTTGCAGCAGCTCCGGTGGTCCTGCGATGTCGAGGTTCCCGACGCGGTAGTCGGCGACCTCCTCGATCGAGATCTCGGACCGTTGGGCGAGCGGGTGCTGGCGGGCGACCGCGAGCAGCCGGGGTTGGCGGGTGAGCACCGGGCCGGTGGCCAGGTCGCGTTGTCGGAGCGGCAGCGAGGTGATCATGACGTCCACGTCGCCGCGCCTCAGCGGCCCGAACCGGTCCGTGAACGGCAACCCGACGAACTGGACCTGGCTGTGGGGGTGTGCGGCTTCGTAGTCCGCGATGATCGAGCGAAGGCGGTGGCCGACCTGGCCGGGGGTGACCACCCCAAGCCTGAGGGGTGCCCGCAGCTGCACGGCCGCCTCCTGCGTTGCCCGCAGGATGTCATCGAGGGCGATCAGGGCCTGCTCCGCGTCGACGCGGAACCGTGCGCCCTCCGGGGTGAGCCTGACCCGACGGCTGGTGCGGTGCACCAACGTGACTCCGAGCTTGCGTTCCAGGTCGGCGAGGCTCTGGCTGACTCGGGACTGGGTCACTCCGAGTTTGGTTGCGGTCCGCCCAAAGTGCAGCTCTTCGGCCAGGGCGAGGTAGAGCCGAAGCTCGCGAAGTTCCACCGACTGCCACATCGATCAGTAACGCTACTCGCTGCTAGGTGTGATCGGCCGTTGATCCGGCCAGCCCCGCACGCTGAAGATCGACACATCGGGTTGAGCTTCGCCCAGGACACCGACAGGAGTAGCTGATGACTGGATCCGAACTGCGAGCCGCTTCGGACCCGCGTCGCCGGTTCACTGGGAGGCGAGGCCCTCGGGCCCGGCCTTCCAGAAGGCGGCGCCGTCGATATCCTCGCGGGTGCTGTCCTCGTGCATGATCTCGCCGCCAAGGTTCGGCAAGTCCTTGAAACGGATCTGTTTCAACAGATCTCGGGGGATCGATGTCGCAGCAGGGCCATGGTCAACCAGTCACCACCGCGACACGACTCCCGAAGGCCCTGGCGAGATGGAAGGGAGATGATCTGATGCAGGTATCGCGCTACGAGCCCAGACCCGATTCGTAGGCGAGGACGACGAGCTGAGCGCGGTCGCGGGCGTGGAGCTTGGTCATGGCGCGGTTGATGTGGGTTTTCGCTGTCAGTGGGCTGATCACCATGTGAGCGGCGATCTGGTCGTTGGTCAGGCCGCGAGCGACCAGGGCGACGGCCTCGCGCTCGCGGTTGGTCAGCTCCGCAAGTCCCGCTTCGGTGTCGGTGGTGAGTGGCCGGGTGATGTAGCTGCTGATCAGCCTTCGAGTGATGGACGGCGCGAGCAGTGCGTCACCGCGTGCGGCGACGCGCACGGCGTGCAGCAGGTCGTCCGGCTGGATGTCCTTGACCAAGAATCCGGCGGCCCCGGCGCGCAGCGCGTGGAAGACGTACTCGTCGAAGCCGTAGTTGGTCAGTATGACGACGTGCACTCCAACCAGGGCCGGGTCAGCAGCGATCCGGCGGGTGGCCTCGATCCCGTCCATGATCGGCATCTGGATGTCGATGAGCGCTACGTCGGGCAGCAGGTCCTTGGCCAGGTCCAGGCATTGGCGACCGTCGGCGGCCTCGGCCACCACCTGGAAGTCGTCCTCGACCGCGAGCAGCGCACGGAACCCGCTTCGGATCAGCGGCTGGTCGTCGGCCAGCAGAACCCGGATCACGACGTCGGGTCCACGGGAAGCTCGGCGTGGACGGTGAAGCCACCCTCACGGCGCGGAGCGGCCCGTAACCGGCCGCCCAGGGCCGTGACTCGTTCCCGCATCCCCAGCAGGCCCACGCCCGGTACGGACGCGGGCTGCGATGTGGTCCGGCCGTCGTCGTCGATCTGGATGATGAGTGCGTTCGGACCGTAGTCCACCCGGACTGAGGCGTTCGCGGCGCCCGCGTGCCGCGCGATGTTGGTCAGCGACTCTTGCACGATCCGGTACCCGGTCCGATCCACTGCCACCGGCACGTCGTTGCGTTGTCCCTCGACAGTCAAGGTGGTGTCCAATCCCGCTGTCCGCGCCTGTTGGACGAGGATCGGAACCTGGTCGAGCCCTGGTGGCGGGTGCTTGTCGTCATCGCGCAGCGCCTCCAGGGTGGCGCGCAGCTCTCGAGCTGCGTCGCGACCGGCCTGGCGAATCGCCAGCAGCGACTCCGGCACCTCCTCCCCTTTCTTGCGCGCCAGATGGACGGCGACCTCCGATTGCAGCTTGATCACCGAGATCTGGTGAGTGAGAGAGTCGTGCAGCTCCCGCGCGATGTGCAGCCGTTCCTCGTCGGCGCGCCGACGCGCGGCTTCTTCGCGGCTGCGTTCGGCCTCTTCGGCGCGGCGCTCCGCCTGGCGTAGCGCCTCGCCGGCAGCACCGGCGGCGATCAGCCAGGCCAAGGGAAGGATGTCCCGGGACACAGCCAGCGCCTGGGTCGCCGACAGGTCGGGCACCGAGGCCAGCACGGTGAGCGGCAGGGCGATCAGCATCGCGAGGGACACCGCGACCGAGACCATGCGGTGTCCGGCCCGTACCGCGGCGTACACCGCGACCAAGTACGCGAGGGCGGGCACGTCGAAACCCAGAAGTCGGTACCCGAGCACGCTGAGCCCGCTCAGCACCAGCACGGCCACCGGCGCTCGGCGGTGCGCGACCAGCGACAGACCGCCGGCGATCAGCAGCCCGTATCCCAGTGGATCGAGGTCTGTGCCCGGGCGTGGTCCGGCCAGCGCCGCGGCGAGCAGGGCCGCCGCTACGGCGATGGCGATTGCGGCGTCCTTCCAGCCGATCCCGCCCACGCCCATCCCCGCACCCTAGCCCGAAGTCGCGCGCAGAGACTCGTGCTCAGGGATGATCAGCCAACTACTACGCACGTGGTAGACGGGGCCGCGTGTGCGACCTCCGCCGCAGTCCGCTGCAACAGGAGCGGCAGCGTCGAATGCCAACGCCGGTAGGACGACAGGCCCCGGGTTGAGCGGCGATGATCGACACGTCCAGCCAGCAGATCAAGGAGCAGAAGATGTCGATCCCTGATGTAGTCACCGCTGCCACCGTTGCCCTCGTGACCCTCCCGCCGGCGGCGGTCAGCACCTACGCACTGACAGCCGGTCGCTTCTGGTCGCTGGTGGCGGGGCTGGTGGCCGTGGTCGGCGTGGTCCTCGGTGGAGTGGCTCTGGCCCGGTCAGCCGGCCGGGTCGGTGGCACCGCGGGGCAACGTCTGAGCATCACGGGATTGGGGGCGGGGCTGACTGGCGCGGTCATCGGTGGGCTCGTGGTAGGTGCCGCCGACGGTGGTCCCGGCACCGGCTACGGCATCGTCGGGGGCTTCATGGCCCTGGCCATCGGCCTGGTGGCCATGGGTGTCAGCGGCCTGGCCCTGATCCGTGCCCGCCGATTCCAGCAGGTCGCCGGCTGACGAACCCAAGGCAAGCGAGAGCGATCACCTCGTCAGCTTCCTGGACGTCGGCGAGGCTCTGGCTGACGCGGGACTGGGTGACTCCGAGTTTGGTTGCGGTCCGCCCAAAGTGCAGCTCCTCGGCCAGGGCGAGGTAGAGCCGAAGCTCGCGAAGTTCTACCGCCTGCCACATCGATCAGTAACGCTACTCGCTGCTAGTGGTGATCGGCCGTTGATCCGGCCAGCCCCGCACGCTGAAGATCAACACATCGGGTTGAGCCTTCGCCCGGGACACCGACAGGAGTAGCTGATGACTTCGACGACCACCTCAGCTGTGGGATGCCGGCGTGTGTGGTGCGCCGGGCTGGCGAATCTGGGCCGGAATGGCTGTGCTGTCCCTGGCTGGGCTGGTCACCACGATGGACATGAGCGTCCTGCTCTTGGCGCTGCCGCGGATCCGCGCCGCGCTGAACCCGTCGGCCGCCGCCGGCTGCTCCTGATCGGCGTCGCCGCCGTGTTCGCGGCAGCATCGGTCGCCGCGCAGCCACCCCGACGGCCGGCCTGCTCATGGCAGCCAGGGCCGTAGTCGGGGTGGCCGGCGCCACCCTCGCCCGGTCAACGCCAACGAGAACCCACCAACCCAACACCCCTAGTTCCAACCAGCCTGTTCATCTACCCAACAGGAGTCCCAGATGACCCAGACCACCCGCT
>DASQVB010000474.1:0-2570 GCA_035640975.1 Pseudonocardiaceae bacterium | reverse complement strand
TGAAGGGTTGAGGGGAAGCAGCGATGGGTACGAACTTCAACTACGACGACACCGACCATCAGGTCATTTTCGACCGCATCAACGGTGGGTCGGGGTCGGGCTCGTTGCAGGAGGCAAGCCAGGCGTGGCAGCGGCTGGGCGACGATGTCGGGACGATCGGAAAGTCCTACGTGCACAGTGGGCTTCGCGGCATCCTCGCATCCCGGCAGGGCGCGGCGGCGGAGGCAGCGGCAGCGGTCACCAGCGCGATGCTGCCGTGGATGGATGACGTCGCGCAGATCGCGACCACGGCAGCGCACCGGACGCAAGGCCAGGCCGACTACTGGGTCACCGCCAAGCACACCGTCCCACCTGTCCCACCGGCGCCGCAATCGGCCAGCTTCTTCGGTGATCCCACTGAGTGGATGGCCCAGAAGATGGACTGGCTTCCGGGGCTGACCACCGAGGAGGAGAAGGCCCAGCAGCGCCAGCAGGACGCCGCGGAGCAGGCTCGTCAGGCGATGCGGGTGTATCAGTCCAGCTCCAACGGCAATATCGATCTCACCCCGGCCTTCACCGCGCCGCACGCATTGAACGCCAGCATCGGGGCCCTACCGGTAACCGACGCCAGAGTGGATGACGCAGGCAGCGCTGCACCCATGCCGATGGGTGGTGGAGTCAGTCATCATCCGGGGGTTCACCAACCCGCAGCCCATCCGATGGCGGCCTACCAGCCGGTGACCACAACGGCACAGTTCGCCGAGGGCGGACCGACCGGACCGACCGGACCGGGCAACGTCGCGCCGGGATCGGGCCAATGGGCCGGCAACCCGACACCGAGCCAGGGCATGGCTCACGGTGCAGTGCCTGTTGGCACCGGCTTGGGCGCCAGCACTGCCGGACGAGGTTCGGCAAGATCAGTGCAGGTGGATGGTGGGGTGCCGGGAGCCCTGTTCAGGCGCGGAGCCAGCGGAGCCAGCGGAGTCGGTGGAGCCAGCGGAGGTGGGACGGTTCGCACTGGCTTCGGACCAAAGCCCAGCGTCGGTACCGCTCAGTTCAGTCCCCGGCCCGACATCAGCGCCCATCCCGCCGGTGAAGGCGTGAATGGGGCGCGAGGCACAGCCACCCCCACCGGTGCGATGCGCGGTGCCGGGTACGGGGAGCCTCTCGTCGGGGGCGCCGGCCAACGCGGTGAAGGGGATCGCGAGCACCGCAGCAAGTACCTCGTTCACGACGACTCGAATGCGATCGTCGGTGACCTGCCGCCCACTGCGCCGCCGGTGATCGGCGCGGATCCAGGCTAGGAGAGTTATCGCCTTGCGTGGCATCACGGTGGAGCTGACTCACGAGGAGTACCGCACGGTCTGGCACGCCCTCAACCTGGGCACTCGGCACTGGAACATGAATCTGCCGGGACTCCCGGAGTTGACCCAACAGGAGCGGCGGGCTCAGGTCGGACGCACGCTCGACGGCCTACGGGCCCGCGGGCTGGCCGATCACCGAAGCCTGGTGCCGATGCTGGAGGATCCACTGCGCCTGCTGGCCAGCCCGGCACGCGAGATCAACGGATGGGTGCAGATCGGAGCCGGCCAGGTGCGGTTGCTGGCCGGCTCCCGGGGTGAGTGGGGAGTGCTGGCGATGCTTGACGAGCATCGGTTGCTGGTGCGCACCGGCCCGGCGCGCGAGTTGTGCGCCGCGGTCGCCCGGCAACTGCCGGATCGTCCAGCAGGTCCGGGATCTTCGGTGTCAGTGCCCTCGGAGCTGCTGGCAAAACCGGCCCCAGACGGGCAGCGTGGGCTCACTGGGGAACAGCTGGAGAACCGACTGGTCCGCGGCGGGGTCCAGCCTGACGACGCGCGGGCTTTCGTGGCCATGGTGCACGGGCCCAAACCCGGCGGTGCGAAGTTCGGCGTGGCCCGTCGCGACCGTGAGGGTCGGCGTCATACGGCGGGTGTCGCATTGACCTACCTGGCCACTGAACGTGGCGGATACACGCTGCAGCCTGTGCGCAGTCCGGACCGTTCGGAGTGGACCACCTTAGCTCCGGCATCCCTCATGCAGGTCGCACAGCGCATCGACCAGCTCCTAGACAGCGTCCGCACAGACGACCAATAAGTCCCGTGGCGCCGCCGGACGACCCGTCACCGATTCACCATGTGCTTGATAAGTTACTGTCCGCGAGTCCGAGAACACGGTATGCCACCCACCGTCTCGGCGGAGTCCGAATCCAGAGATACCCAGGAGCACTCGTGAAGCACACCACGAACGCCGCTCGCAATGCTGCGCTACGCCGTCCACTTGCCGTACTCGTCGCCGCCGCGGGGCTCGCAGTCGCAGGGTGCGCCAACAACGCAGCGCCGTCCCCGGCGCCTGCCCTTCCCGTGGAGACCTCGACGCAGACGCAGCCGGCCGAACCGCAGACGGCGACCGTCGACTGGGCCAGGTCGATGTGCCAGGCGCTTGATCCCGCCTTCGAGCAGCTCGGCGCACCGCCCCAGCCGGACCTGGGTAACCTCGCCGCGACTCGACAGGCCTACATCGACTATCTGGGTGATGCACGAAATGCTGCGCAACAGGCGATCGACCGGCTC
>DASQVB010000473.1:0-5142 GCA_035640975.1 Pseudonocardiaceae bacterium | reverse complement strand
GAACGTGACCGGCTCGCAGGACCACCCGCTGTCTCCCGAGGTCTGGGAGGAAGCAGAGATGAAGCGGGTCCTGGTGGATCGCGACATCAGCTCCGTATACCGGTTGCTCCGACGGGTAGGTATTTCGCAACGGCAAATCGCTGCCTTGACCGGGCAGTCGCAGTCCGAGGTCTCGGAGATCCTCAAGGGCCGCCAGGTCATGGCATACGACGTGCTTGCGCGAATTTCTGACGGTCTAGGTATCCCACGCGGATACATGGGCCTCGCCTACGACGACGCAACTGCGACCAACCTGGTCGCAGCGCCCGACGACGCGCTGGTTGAGGAGGATGAGTCGGTGAAGCGCCGGAAGCTCCTGGCGCATGGAGCTGCTGTGATGTTCGGTACCGCTGTGTTGGGGGCCGACAGTGGGAAGTGGTTGCCCAGCCCTTCCCAGACACCGGCACCCAGCAACATCGGCATGACCGATGTCAAGCAAGTTGAGGCAGCCACCCGGGCCATGCGTGCCCTGGACTACCAGTTCGGTGGCGGCGCATGCCGTGACGCGGTCGTCGCCCAGCTGTCGTGGGCACAACGCCTGCTGTCCGCCTCAGGCAAGGACATGGTTCGCACCCGGCTGTACCGGGCACTGGGCGATCTGCAGAACCTGGCTGGATGGACCACCTTCGATGTGGGGTTGCTGGACTCCTCACGCAGCCATTTCGCTGCTGCGCTGGAATTCGCCAAGCAGTCCGGCGACTCCGGGCTGATGTCCAACATCATGTATCGGATCGGCCGGGTGTACTTGCACCACGACGCACCCAATGACGCCCTCAAGTGGTTCCAGCTTGGCCAGATCGCCGCGCAGGACTCCGGCTCCGAGTTGGCTGTCGCGGTGCTCTGCGGCAACGAGGCTTGGGCCTACGCGATGATGGGCGACGACGTGCAGGCCAGAAAGCTGCTCGGCCGATCTCGCGACGAACTGGCCAGGGCCGATCTTTCCGAGGCGCCCGACTGGGCCCGGTTCTACAACGAGACCGACATGAACGCGATGATCGGAACCGTGCACACCGTGCTGTCCGCGATCGATGTGAAGCACGCAGCCATCGCCATCCCGGCGCTGAACCAGTCCTTGACCCAATACGACGAGTCGATGACCCGTAGCCGGACCTTCATGCTCACTGCACTGGCCACCAACCATCTACGCCAAGGCGACGTCGACCACGGCATCCGGGTCGGTCGGGACGCCCTGACCCTGGCCACCGGGCTGAAGTCCAGCCGAGTGGCTGACCGGTTGAAACCATTGGAGCTTGAGGCGGGGCGACGGTCCAATAACTCCGATGCCCGTCAACTCTCTCAGCTGATCCGGCAGTACCGCGCTGTATGAGGCAAGCTGTCGTGACGGCGCCGTCGACCCTTCCCCGTGATCAAAGACTCGCCAGCGGACTGCTGGCGATCTGCACCGAACTGGGCCTGGATCCAACCGGGGCACGGTTACTGCGCAACGTCAACAACGCGGTGTTCCGGCTGGCTGGGGATCCTGTGGTGGTCCGACTGGTCACCCTGCCCTCCTACATCCCACGCGCCAGGTTGGCGGTTGCCGCCGCGACGGTATTCGCCGAGCACGACGTGCCGGCGATTCGATTGCTGCCTGGTATCCCGCAGCCGGTGCGGGCCGGCGAGCACATCGCGACCGTATGGCAGGCAGTACCATCGGTTGGACCCGTGCCCGGCGGTGCCAACCTGGCCAGCCTGCTGCGAGCCGTGCATGCGGTACCGACGCCTTGCCGAGCGCTGCCGAACTGGGATCCGCTCACCGATTTCGACAATCGGCTGCGGCACACCACCGCGATGGGCGATGCCGACCGCGACTTCCTCCTGCGTCGCAGTGCCGACCTGGCCACCGCCGTCGCAGAGCTGGATTTCGCGTTACCGAAGGCGGTGCTGCACGGCGACGCCCATCTGGGCAACGTCATCGCCGGGCCGGCTGGTCCGGTGCTGTGCGATTTCGATTCGTGCGCTATCGGGCCGCCGGAGTGGGATCTGACCCCGGTCGCTGTATCCGACGTCCGGTTTGGCAGGCCCCCTGCCCACCAGCGTGACTTCATCGATGCCTACGGGTTCGACATCCGGAACTGGGAAGGCTTCGAGGTGCTGCACGGTATCCGGGACCTCAAGCTGATCGCCGGAGTATTCCCGCGGGTCGGCTCCCCGCGGGCCGTGCAGGCGGAGTTCGACCGCCGGATGGCCACCCTGCGGGCCGGGCGGCTGTCCGAACGCTGGCGGACCGTCCGGCGCTGAGCCGTGTCAACTACTGCGCCGTTTCAACTACTGAGCCGTTCAGCTGTTAAGCCGTGCACGTGCAACTGGGGGATGCGTCGAGCCATCCGGACGTCTACTGTCGAGCCGGTGTCATTGGCTCCCCTATCGCCGGCGGGAGTGCTGGTCCCGCCTCGGACTGAGAGCGACGATGCAGTGGGCGGGGGCACCACAACAGTCACCATCTCGCATGCCCGGACGCTACGCGCGCTTCCACTGGACGTGCTGTGCACCTCGACTCTGGCCGGCCACCGGCCGGTTCGGTTGGATGACGGCGAGCTCCATGCACTGCTGACTACTCTCCAGGCCGCCTCGGAGGCCGCCTCGGTCCGGCTCACCGACAACGCCGTGGCGTACCTGGCCACCGCCCGAGGTAGCTGGTCACCACACCACCCGCCGGATGTGGTGGCGGCGCTACACCGGATCCTGACTCGGTCACGGTTTCTCAAGGGCTCACGGTCCTGCTTTCCCCTCGATACTGCGATGGCACAGATCGCGCCGTTGGTCGAAGCCCGGCAACCGGTCACGATTGTGACCAGTGGTTTTCCCTTTAAACAGCACGACAATGGCCTCAAGGCGGCTGGCCCTTGGCCGGACCTGGCCGAGCTTGGTGCGCTGCTGCGACTCAAGGAGCTGCACGGGGCCTTCACGGCGCTGTACCCGCCTGGTCTGCGCGTGCTGGTGCTCAACGACGGTGGCTACTCGCGACCTCGGGGGTCAGCAGAGATCCGGCGCTACCGGCACCAACTACGGCGCTACGCCGAGCTGATCGGGCTCGGCAACTCGGTGTGCTTCCACGACCAGTCCTGCTTCGTCGCCGGCCTGCTCGGCCAGCGGAATTGGAACAAACGCGAGCAGTACCGTCGCACGTTTCGCGAATTGATCTCACTGCTGGCCGCGGGTCCTCGCTCGCTGGACAGTGCCGGCCGGGCCGACCGGCGGCTGGCCGAAGCGCTGCCTGCCACGTTGCTGGCCGGCGTGCCGTCATTTCGCGACATTCTGTCCTCGCTGGTGTACTCGGTGCCGGTGCCGGCTCCAGCAGGGGCTGACCCACGGCAATGGGCCTGTGAGGTGCTGGCGTGGCCGGACGGGTACGCCGAGCCGGATCTTTCGCCGGATCTGGCTGCAGCCCGGCGGGAGGTAGTTGCGTCGGCGTGGCAGAACTCCGTGGACTACCTCGCTGCTTCCCTCGCTGACGCTGCCGCCGCGGTAACCAGGCACTATCCACCACACGTCCGGCTAGCCACCGTGGCCTCCCGGCCGGGCTGCAGTGGTTTCTCCTATCTCGGTGGCTCAACACTGTTGCCGTGGCACGGCACGGGATGCCTCGACGGCCGGAGCCTGCTGGTCGCCGAGTTTCTAGTGAGTCTGGACCATCGCGGCTTCTGCCCGGTCTACTCCGACCTCATCGGCGACGAACAGCCGTTGCTGATGGTGCCCAGTACTCGGATCGTGCACGCCCAGGGCCGCCGACGAGTGGACCCCGCTCTGCTGGCGACCGCTCGGCTACGTCATCGGTGATATCGGCCATCGATGATTCGGCTTGACGGGCTAACGCCGGGCACCGGCCAGACGATGGTCATCACGACCCGACTAATCAGGGCGGTGCGTGGTGGCAAGACAGTCCAGCGGGATCCCCGGGCAGCGGGCCGAGCCGGTGCGCGCCTGGAACCGCTTCAGGTTGCTGCGCCGCGGCCGCACAGCACGGCTCGAAGCCGATTTCTTAGACCGCCTGGTCGATGCGGAGCTGGAGTTCCTGCGCCAACTGCCGGCGCCGCTGCGGGATGGGCCGGCTGACGCGCTCGCGGTACTCGTGATGCTCGCCCAGGACTACCGATATTACGCACAGGGTTGGATCAATCGCCGGGAGTTGCGGCACCGTGCTGAGCGCGCACTGACCGATCTGGACGTATTGCGACGGGTCAGCGGCGGAGAACCGCTGCCAGCGAACACGATTGACTGATCTGGCGACTCAGATCGGCTGACGGCGCATCAACCGGAGCGACCAACCCGCAACGCCACCACCACACCGGCCATCAGCAGCACACCAGCCCCAGCCAGCCACGGCCACACCGGGGTGTCACCGGGACTGCCGGTGTCAGTCGCGGCGGCATTGGACCCGGTGGGGTTGAACCGGTCGGTGCCGGATTGGACCGGCGAGGCAGCGACGGCGCCCGAGCCTGGGGTGGTCAGCGTGAACTGCACCGCACCGCGCACCGGGTGGCCATCAGCGGAAAGCACCTGGTAGGCGATCGTGTACTGACCGGCTGGCCCCAGCGCGCGGACCGGTACCGACACCACAGCGCCGGCTTCGGCCGGTGGACCGGCCTGCCACTGGCTGCTGTCCGGGCCGGTCAAGGTCACGGTGCTGAACCCAGGCTTCAGGGGCAGGTCGAAGGTGAGCCTGACCTGTGACGGGCTGCTCGCCACTGTGGCACCGTCCGGCGGATCACTGCCGATCAGTTCATTGTGCGCGACCGCAGGGCTGGCGCCACCCAGCAGCGCCAGCCCCACGAACACTAAGAGCGCCAGTAGGTACTTCACGCGGCCTCAGGCTAGCGGCGCTGGGTTAACGCACATCTGTCGGTCCCTCGATCTAGTCTGGCGCCGTGGACTCAGCAGTGCTGCTTGACGCGGGCGTGGTCACTCGGTGCCGTCGCCGGGTACATTTGGATCACGACCCGGCAGCAGCCGACATCTCACGGGCGATCCTCGACCCCACCGCCGAGCGGCGAATTGCCGATGCCGCCGCGCACCGCCGCTGGGTCGCCGACAGTCTGGCCCAGCGATACGCCGACGACTGGCGAGAGATTGCGCCCGACCTTTCTGGTGTGCAGCGCTGCG
>DASQVB010000472.1:0-4441 GCA_035640975.1 Pseudonocardiaceae bacterium | reverse complement strand
GACATCGACTGTGAACAGGCACCGATTCTCAGGACGTGCCGATGGGTCCTGACGCGAGCCTTGAGTGAGCGATCCGCCTTGGGGACACGACCGGCAGGCTTGATCACGGCGCCTGCGTCCCGGTATCGGTGAATGAGCGGTCACCGAAACAATTCGTGGGCGGGAGCTGTAACAGCCCGTGAGGTGCGGTGAAGGCCGACGGTGGGTATGACAGCCGGGGCACCCGCGTACGCAACCAGGACTAGGAGTGACCACGGCTACCTTCCCAAGGGGGGCGACGACTGCGCTCGGGCTCGCCGTTCGACGGCTGGCTGAATCGGTTGCGACGCCGCTGCTACCCGACGACTACCTCGATCTGGTGGCTCCGTTGCGGGCCACAGCGGAGCTTCGCGGCCGAGTCGTCTCAGTAACTCCCGAGACGCGGGATGCCGCTACGGTCCAGATCCGTCCCGGCAAGTCGTGGCGGGGGCATCTGCCTGGGCAGTACGTACGCGTCGGGGTGGACGTCGACGGCGTGCGCCACTGGCGGGCCTACTCACTGACGTCGCCAACCACCTCGACCGACGGACTGGTTTCCATCACGGTGAAGGCCATTCCCAACGGCACGGTGAGCAACCACATGGTGCGGTTGCTAGCGCCGGGCACGCTGGTCCAGCTTGATCAGGCAACGGGGGACTTCGTCCTGCCCCGACCGCTGCCGGCTCGCACCCTCTTCCTGACCGCGGGCAGCGGTATCACCCCCGTCATGGGCCTGCTGCGAAGCCACCTCGCCGACCTGCCCGACGTGGTCCTCGTTCACTCCGCCCCCACTGCGGACGACGTGATCTTCGGTGACCAGCTGAGGGACTGGGCGCGGGCCGGGCGGCTGCGACTGGTCGAGCGGCACACCGCAACCGCCGGCATCCTCGACCCTGCCCACCTCGACGACCTGGTTCCCGATTGGCGTGACCGGGAGTCCTGGGCCTGCGGGCCGATTGGTTTGCTGGACGCGATGGAGGCGCACTGGGCCGACCTCGGGTTCGCCGGGCGCCTCCACACCGAGCGCTTCCGGTCAACCTTGATCACCGAGGGGGAAGGGGGCACCGTGACCTTCCTGCACCAAGGTGCTGTCGTCGAGGCCGATGGCGCCACGCCCATCCTCGACGCCGGCGAGGACGCCGGTGTCTTGATGCCGTCCGGCTGCCGAATGGGCATCTGCCGCGGGTGTGCCGTTCCCCTACGCCAGGGGGTGGTCCGCGACCTGCGGGACGGGCAGCTGACTCTCGCCGCGGAAGGTGAATCCATCTACATTCAGACCTGCGTATCGGCGGCTGCCGGCAACTGCGAGATCGATGTCTAGGACGACATGACTGCGACGGGGACACACACCATGATTCAAGCTGGCACCGCCACCGCCGGCGACCCTACCGTCCGGCGCGCACACAATCGCCTGCGGATCACCACGACGGAACGCCGGCACGTGCCCAAGCCCTCCGGCAAGCCGGATCCGACCGCCCACCTCTCCGCCGCCGACGTGGAGGCGCTGGGGCGCGAGCTCGACGCCCTGCGGCAGGAGGTCCTGGGCTCCCGGGGTGCCGGCGACGCGGCCTACATCCGCAAGGTCATCAACGTGCAGCGCAAGCTGGAGCTCGCCAGCCGAGCCGTTCTCCTGTTCTCCCTCTTCCCACCGGCGTGGCTCCTGGGCACGGCTGGGCTCGCAGTGGCCAAAATCCTCGAGAACATGGAGATCGGCCACAACGTCTTGCACGGCCAGTGGGACTGGATGCGCGATCCCAAGATCCACTCCGTCACGTGGGAATGGGACCACGCCTCGCCCGCAGACTTGTGGAAGCGCTCACACAACGAGCTGCACCACACCTACACCAACGTCCTCGGTCGGGACAACGACCTGGGATACGGCATCATGCGCGTCGACGAGGACCAGCCGTGGGTTCCGATATATCTGGGCCAGCCGTTGTGGAACTTCGTCACGGCCTGCATCTTCGAGTACGGCATCGCCGCGTACGACCTGGGGCTGGGCAAGCAGCTGAAGGGCCGGGGGGACAAGGAGCAGTTCCGGCGCGAAGGGATGTCAGTGCTCCGCAAGATCGGGCGTCAGATGGGCAAGGACTACCTGGTGCACCCGCTGCTGTCGGGGCCCTCGTTCTTCCACACCTTCGGGGCGAACGCCACCGCCAATCTGATTCGCAACCTGTGGGCGCACTCGGTCATCATGTGCGGCCACTTCCCGGAGGGTGTCGAGACCTTCGCCAAGACCTCCATCGACGGCGAGACCCGGGGCGAGTGGTACCTCCGCCAGATGATCGGCTCGGCCAACATCCAGGGCAGTAAGGCCATGCACATCATGACCGGCAACCTGTCCCACCAGATCGAGCACCACCTCTTCCCTGACCTCCCGAGCAACCGATACGCCCAGATCGCCCCACGGGTCCAGGAGATCTGCACTCGGTATGGCCTCTCCTACACCGCCGGCTCGCTGCCCCGCCAGGTGGGGTCCGCGTGGATGAAGGTGATCAAGCTGTCGCTGCCCAACGACTTCTCTCTGCGGCGTGTGGCCACGACCGTGCTGCGGCGGCGGATGTGGGTGCGCCGAGCAGCAGTCGCGTAGCGTCGGGCGACGCACGTTGCGCGGCCAGATCGCTCCCTCCCGGTCGTGGGTGGTCAGGAACGGACCTGGCTGACCCAGCCCGCGCCTACGGCTGCCACCAGGGTCGCAGCGGCAGGTCCACTCCCCCACCCCGCTCGTCCACCTTGACGGCCAACACCTGATGCAGCTGGACGACGTTGCGCTCGAACCCCAACCGCGACCCGGCCATGTAGAGGCCCCAGACCCGCGCGGTGCCCAGCCCGACCTCGGCGACTGCCTCGTCCCAGTGCGCGACGAGGTTCGCGCACCAGTCACGGAGGGTCATCGCGTAGTGCGCCCGCAGGTTCTCCTCGTGGAGCACTTCCAGGCCGGCGTCCTGGGCTTCGGTGATGATCCGGCCCGCCCCGGTCAGCTCCCCGTCGGGGAAGACGTAGCGGTCGATGAACCCACTCATGGCCGACGTCGACTTGTTGTCGCGTCGGGTGATGCAGTGATTGAGCAGAAGTCCACCGGTGCGCAGCTTCGACCGGAGGAACCGGAAGTAGGCGGGGTAGTGGGCGACGCCGATGTGCTCGGTCAGCCCGATCGAGGACACCGCGTCGAACTCCGTCTCCCGGATATCGCGGTAGTCGCCGTGCCGGACCTCGGCGTAGTCGGTGAGCCCTTCCTCGGTGATGGCCTGCTGCGCCCAGGACGCCTGTTCGGCCGACAGCGTGATCCCGGTGGCCCGCACACCCTGGCGGGCGGCGTAGCGGACCATGCTCCCCCAGCCGCAGCCGACGTCGAGCAGCCGATCCCCTGCCCGCAGGCGCAGTTTGTCGAACACCAGCCGGTACTTGTTCGTCTGCGCCTCCTCCAGCGTCGCGTCGGCGTTCGGGTAGCAGGCACAGGTGTAGGTCATCGACGGGCCCAGCACCCATGCGTAGAAGGTGTTGGAGACGTCGTAGTGGTGGGAGATCGCTTCCGCGTCGCGGGTGCGGCTGTGCCGGAGCCCCTGGACGGCGCGCCGCCACCGGGGCAGCACCTCCTGCGGCGGCGGCGCGACGGGCACGAGGTGCTGGACACCGATGGAGCGGACGAGGTCGGCCAGCAGCCGGGGCGACGGCCTCCTGATCTCCACGTCGTCGTTGAGGGCCTTGAGCAGCTCGTACGGGTCACCCGGGTGCACACCGTGCGGTTGCAGATCTCCCGACACGTAGGCGCGGGCCAATCCCAGCTCGCCCGGTGCGGTGGCCAGGTAGGTGGTGCCGCGCGGGGTCACCAGTTCGAACCCCAGGGCGTCCTCGGGGCCCGTCGCACTGCCGTCGTACGCGGTGAACCGCAGCGGAACCTGTCCGGCCACCAAGCTCTCCAGGATCTGGGCCAGGGACAGCCGACCGGACTCCGACGAGTCGGTTTCGTGCCTGGTGGACGCAGTCATCGTCGTTGCACCGCCTTTGCGTAGAGGTCGAGGAAACGGGAGTCGGGGTCGTAAGTCTGCTTCACCGTCTGGTAGTCGTCCGCGCCGTAGAGCTCGTCGAACTCATCTTTGGAGTAGTAGGCGTCGGAGTAGAGCGACTTGTGACCGTCCAGCGCGCGGACCTTCCGTTCGATCAGCCGGTTGGTCGCTCCTTCGATAGCCCCGACGGGGACCGAGGACCAGAAGCCCAGGTTGACGTAGGTGTGGTCGGGCAGCATCGGATACAGCGGCCAGCGGTCACGCAGCCGCACCGGGCACAACCAGATCGGCTCGATGGGCACCTCGGACAGGAACCAGTCGAGGAACTCCGTGCACCGATCGATCGGCACCTCGACGTCCTGCACCACGCGTTCCCGGGGCGGACGACCGCGGCGCTTCTCGATGCGGTCGGCGAT
>DASQVB010000471.1:0-6316 GCA_035640975.1 Pseudonocardiaceae bacterium | reverse complement strand
CTGGATACCCAGGTCCCACCGCCGGACAATAATGGATTCCACAGCAACGGATTCCACAGCAACGGTTCTCATAGCAATGGTTCTCATAGCAATGGGTCCCACAGCAATGGAGCGCACAGAAATGGAGCGCACAGTAGCGGGTCGCACGTCAATGGCTCCCACAACAATGGGTCCCACAGCAACGGTGGCGGCGCTCGGCGGACACCTCAAAATGAATCGGTGGCCAGGGCGCAACGGTCGGTGAACGATCTGCTTGCCGCCCACGGGGCAAGTGCGACACCCCGGCGCAGGCGTAGCCGGGAAGAAGGCCCGCAGGCGTAGCCGCAAAGACGGCCCCGCGGCGTAGCCGCGAAGATGTCTGACCCTAGGCTGCGATGCCATGACCTGGTCCGGACCGGCGGCCTCCCGCCCATCGAGGACTCCCCAGCGGTACCAATCATGGGGTCAGCAGCACAGCAGATGGGTGTTCCTGCCGGTGCTGGGCCTGGTCGCACTGGCCGTCCCGGGCCTGATCGTGCTCGGTGCGATCAGCACCAACATCGGTGTTGGTGCCGTGCTGGTGGGTGCGATGGCGGCGGTGCTACCAGTGATTCTGGTGGTGGCGACGTTCCTCTGGGTGGATCGTTGGGAGCCCGAGCCGTCACGGCTGCTGTTCGCTGCCTTCCTGTGGGGTGCCGGAGTCTCGGTACTCGGCGCGGCCATCGTCAACGACACCGCGGCAGTGCTCGGGGAGCAGGTGCTGGGCAATGGCGGGGGCGATCTGGTCGGGACGGTGATCTCCGCACCGATTGCCGAGGAGGCCTTCAAGGGTGCATTCCTGATCGGCTTGCTGTTGCTGCGCCGCCGGGAGTTCGACGGCGTGGTGGACGGTGTCGTCTATGCCGGATTGGTCGCCGCGGGTTTCGCATTCACCGAGAACATCCTCTACTTCGGACGCGCGTTTGCCACCGACGGTCTGGTTGGTGAGGGTGGGAGCGTGCTCGTCGTATTCATCATTCGAGGCATACTCTCGCCGTTCGCACATCCGGTATTTACCACGATGATCGGGATCGCCGTGGGGTTGGCGGTCCGGCGACGCAATCTTTTCGGGTGGGTGCTGGTGGCCTTGATCGGGTATGTTCCAGCGGTTGTGCTGCACGCGTTATGGAACGCCTCTGCTGGTCTCGGCTTCTTTCCCGGCTTTTACGCTGTGATCATGGTGCCGCTGTTCGGCGGGCTGATCATGCTGGTGCTCTGGCAACGGCGTCGGGAGCAGCGGGTGGTTGCCGGACAGCTGGCCGGGTTCGCCGGCGCGGGATGGATCGCGCCCACTGAGGTGCCGTTACTGGCCAGCCTGGCCGGGCGACGAGGCTGGCGCTCAGAGGTGCGCCGCCGCGCTGGAGAGCAGGCCGCGGACGCGGTGCGCGACTACCAGAATGCGGTCACCGAGCTCGCATTCCTGTCGGACCGCATGCAACGCGGCACGGTCGGTTCGGAAACCGGACGGTGGCACCACGACACACTGGCAGCGCTGATGGCCGCCCGGGAGCGCGCGGTCCGGGCCCCGCAGGGCCTGTCTTCGGCATCAATGCTTGAGCCTGCAAGCAGCTCGTGGGGCTCGGTGGGTGAAGCTGCTCACCTGGAACGGCGCGAACCACTCCAGCAGGGCTAGCCTGCGGCCACGGAAGTCCGGTACCCGCAGCGGCGGGACTGGAACGTCTGGAGGACGGCGATGGCGATGATGCCGCGGTCGGGGACGTTCGCGTCCAGTGAAGTGATCAGCCGCCCCGCTCGGCTAGCGGTGGGCGTGGTCTCGGCCGGCCGGGTGGGATCGGTACTCGGCGCTGCGCTGGCCGGTGCCGGGCACGTGGTGGTCGGGACCAGTGCGGTGTCTCGGGTATCCCTGCGCCGCGCTGCAGACCTGCTGCCCGGTGCGCCGGTGCTGCCCCCCGACGACGTCGTGCGGCGTTGCGATCTGGTACTGCTGGCTGTTCCCGACGACGTGCTCCCTGGACTGGTGTACGGCCTCGCCACGACCGGGGCGTTCCGGGCCGGTCAGATCGTGGTGCACACCTGTGGTGCGCGCGGGGTGGACGTCCTGGGGCCGGCGGTCGCTGCCGGCGTGCTCCCGCTGGCGCTGCATCCAGCGATGACCTTCACCGGGCGCGCTGAGGACGTGGCGAGGTTAAGGGCTGCGTGTGTCGGCGTCACCGTCGCCGACGAAACCGGCTGGAGCGTAGGTGAGGCACTGGTGTTGGAGATGGGCGCCGAGCCGGTGCGCGTCCCTTCGGAGGCCCGGCCGCTTTACCACGCGGCCCTGGCGCACGGCGCCAACCACCTGGCCACGCTGGTGCGTGACGCAGTGGACGCCCTGGAGCATGCCGGCGTGGTACCCGCCGAGCGGTTACTGGGCCCGCTGCTGGAGGCGGCGCTGGACAACACCCTTCGCCACGGTGACCGTGCCCTGACCGGGCCGGTGGCCCGCGGCGACCTCGACACCGTCCGGCTGCATCTGCGGGTGCTCGCGGAGTCCGCCCCGGACCTGCTCGATCCCTACCGGGCACAGGCAACTCGGACCGCCGATCGGGCCGAGGCGGCCGGATTGCTCGAACCGGCGATCGCCGTGCAGATCCGTGACATGCTCCGGGAGGGGCGGTGATCGGATTCACCCCTGCTGCGCTGACCGTGCACCACGACCCCACCGCACTGACTGCAGCGACCCGTGCGCTGCGCCGGGCGGGGCGAACGGTGGTGCTGGTCCCGACGATGGGAGCGCTGCACGCTGGCCACCGGGAGTTGATTCGAGCGGCCCGAGCTATCCCAACCGCCAGCACCGTGATGTCGATCTTCGTCAACCCCTTGCAGTTCGGGTCGCGGCACGACCTGGACCGCTATCCCCGCCAGTTCGATGCCGATCTTGCGATGTGTCAGCAGGAGGGTGTGGAACTGGTGTTCGCGCCCAGCGCGGAGGCGATGTCTCCACCCGGGTCTGACACCACCGTGGTGCCCGGAGCACTGGGTGCCGAGCTGGAGGGCGCCAGCAGGCCAGGTCACTTCGCCGCGGTGCTCACAGTGGTGGCCAAGCTCTTCGGAATCGTCGGTCCGGACCGGGCGTTGTTCGGTGAAAAGGACTATCAACAGCTCGTACTGATCAAGCGGATGGTGGCCGACCTGCGGCTAGGCGTGCAGGTGGTGGAAATACCCACGGTGCGAGAAGCGGACGGTTTGGCTTTGTCGTCGCGCAACGTCCACTTGGACGCTCAGGCGCGGGTCGCCGCGGTCACACTGTCCGCGGCTCTGACATCTGGTGCCCGCGCTGGTGTGCATGGTGGTGATGCGGTGCTCGCCGCGGCCAGGCAGGTGTTGGCCGCCCAGCCCGCGATAGCGCTGGACTACCTGGCGCTGCGGAGTCCGGGGTTGGGTCCAGCTCCGCAGCAGGGGCCGGCCCGGTTGTTGGTGGCTGCCATCGTCGGGACAACGCGGTTGATCGACAACGTCGGCCTGCACCTGCGTACGGCGCGCAACTCGAACAGACGAGGAGGCCCGTGATGTTCCGGACCATGCTGAAGTCCAAAATCCACCGGGCCACCGTTACCCAGTCGGATCTGCACTATGTCGGGTCGGTGACCCTTGACGAGGACCTCATGGACGCCGCCGACCTACTCGCCGGGGAGCGGGTAACGATCGTGGACATCACCAACGGCGCCCGGCTGGAGACCTATGTCATTCCCGGTGCCCGGGCCAGCGGCGTGGTCGGGATCAACGGTGCCGCTGCGCATCTGGTGGCGCCTGGGGATCTGGTGATCCTGATCTCCTACGGCACGATGGACGAGGCCGAGTCGCGCTGCTACCAGCCACGGGTGGTATTCGTCGACGCCGGCAACCGGATCGTGGAAACCGGGACCGACCCGGCGCATGCCCCGGCGAACAGTGGTCTGATTGCCGGCTCCGCCGGCGGTGGTCTGGTTGCCGGCTCCGCCGGTGGGAATCTCATCAGGGGTAACCGGTGCTGCTCGCCCTAGACGTCGGCAACACCAACATCGTCCTCGGGCTTTTTGATGGCGATCAGCGGGACGCCGGGGCGGGCGGCATGCTGGTGCGCGACTGGCGAATGCATACCGACGCCAGGATGACTGCCGATGAGCTGGCGCTGACCGTCCGCGGACTGCTCGGCGAGTACTCCGGCAAGGTCACTGGTATCGCGGCTCTGTCCACTGTGCCTGCTCTATTGCGCGAGCTGCGGGTGATGCTGGATCGGTACTGGTCGCCACAGCCCCGAGTGATCGTGGAGCCCGGGGTACGCACCGGGGTGCCGTTGCTCTACGACAACCCGCGCGAGGTGGGCGCCGATCGGGTCGTCAACACGTTGGCTGCCTACACCCTCTACGGTGGTCCGGCGATCGTGGTGGACTTTGGTACCTCTACCAACTTCGACGTGATCAGCGCACGCGGGGAATTCCTCGGCGGCGCGCTGGCCCCTGGTATCGAGATCTCCGTCGATGCACTCGCTGCGCGGGCCGCTCAGTTGGTGAAGGTACAGCTCGTCCGACCTCGGTCGGTGATCGGCAAGAGCACTGTGGAAGCCCTGCAGTCCGGACTGCTGTTCGGATTCGCCGGGCAGGTCGACGGGCTGGTCAGCCGGATCACTGCCGAGCTGACACCGGCAGTCAACAGCGAGGTCGTCGTGGTCGCCACCGGGGGGCTGGCGCCGCTGCTGATCGCCGAGTCGAAGACCATCACCCACCATGCGCCCGACCTCACTCTGCAGGGCCTGCGGATGGTCTACGCCCGCAACATCAGCTGATCCTATCCACCCCGGCGTGTCGCGTTCCCGTGCCCGGTGTGTCGCGCTCTGATGCTCGCTGTGTGTCAGGCGCAGTGTCAGGCGCGACGGACGGTGCGCAGCACGTGCGTCCGCATCGGCAGCTCGAAGGCACCGTTACGGGTGGCGGCGCGCTCCTCGAGAAAGCGGCGGATTGCTGCCAGCGCGGCGGCTCGCTCCTCGGGACTGCTGACCAGCGCCCATGAATGAGTTGACACGGTCGCCAGGAAGGAGTCGATGGTGCGCGGCCAGCGCCAGCAAAATTGACGCTGCTCTGGCTCGTCGAATGCCGGGTGTTCGGGCACATCGGCGAATCCCGGTCCGGTACTACCGATCGGCCGTACAGCGTGGGTCGCCTCGATCAGCTCGGCCACCCAGCTGACCGAGTCGTCCTCGGTATTTCCCATCACCGCCAGCACGCCCCCCGGTCGCAGTGCTCGGGCGATCTCCGAAAGCGCTCGGTCGCGGTCGAACCAATGAAATGCCTGCCCGACGAGCACCGCGTCCACGGCACCCTGTTCGGCCGGGATGTGCTCTGCCGAACCGCTAACGACCGCAATCTCGGGTAGCCGGCGGCGCAGCTCTGCGCGCATCTCGTCGTCCGGCTCAACGGCGAGCACCCGAGTCGGGGCCACCCCGCAACGCACTATCGCCGCGGTGAGCTTGCCGGTGCCCGCGCCCAGGTCGAGCACTGTACCGGGGTTAAAGGCACCGTCAGGCCCATTACTGGACATTGATTCCAGCGCCCATAGCACCGCTTGGTCCGGGTAATCCGGCCGGTGCAGTGCATACTCGGTGGCTACATAGCCGAAAGAAGCGGCTCGACGAGCGTGCAGGTCGTCCACGACTCCGAACGTACCGGCAGTAGCCCACGCCCAGGCCGGAACTCACATGTGATCCAGCACTAGGTTGTCGGGCGTGACCACCCAGCCCTCTGTCGAGTCGGATGAACTGCCCGAGCAGATGCGGGTGCGTCGGCACAAGCGGGAACGGATGCTCGCCACTGGGCCGCACCCTTATCCCGTTCAGGTGCCGCGGACCCGAACTCTGCGCGAGGTCCGCGACGCCTACGACGGTCTCGCACCGGACGTGGGAACGGGCGAGCAGGTTGCGGTCACCGGACGGGTCATTTTCCTGCGCAACACCGGCAAGCTTTGCTTTGCAACGTTGCGCGAAGGCGATGGAACCGAACTGCAGGCCATGCTCAGCCTTGCCGACCTGGGCGCCGATGGACTCGCCGCGTGGAAGGCCGACGTCGACCTCGGGGATCACGTATCCGTGGTCGGAGAGGTGGTCAGCTCGCGGCGTGGGGAGCTGTCTGTACAAGCCCGGGAATGGCGAATGGCGGCCAAGGGGCTACGACCTCTTCCGGTGGTGCACAAGGAGCTGGCCGAGGAAACCCGGGTCCGTCAGCGCTACCTCGATCTCATCGTCCGTGATGCGGCCCGGCGGACTGTGCGAGTGCGCGCCGATGCGGTTCGATCGATCCGCGACACGCTGCATTCCCGCGGCTTC
>DASQVB010000470.1:0-3638 GCA_035640975.1 Pseudonocardiaceae bacterium | reverse complement strand
CTTAAAAGGATCCCAGTGTGGGTTCGACTCCCACCGGGGGCACCCTGGTAACCACGCACAACTGCGTCCGCAGCTCTCTCAACCATGCTGCTCACCGGCGTTTCGCCAGCACCGCGTCATGAGGGGTTTAACTGCCACGCGATCCCCATAGCCGCATCCCGCTTCCTCTGCTGGGTGACCACGACGCCATCCAACTTTTGATCGGATTGCACCATCTCTACGAATGCTCGATTGGTGTTGATGTCATCGGAGACGATCATGCCAATTGGCGAAAGGTGGGCACGAGCCAATGTGAACTCAAACGTCATGTGGTCATAAGTATGCAGACTGTCATGAACAAAAAGGTCGATCGTCCCCAATTTACCGAGAAGTCGGGGGAGTACCCGGCGTGCTGATCCGCAGACGTAGTGCCAATCCTGCCGTAGGGCTTGCGGGACAGCACTGCGGCTTTGACTGAACCAAGGTTCGTTCAGCGGTGGCAGGTCGATGCTCCACAACCGTCCGGCGCCGTTGCCGGTGAGAGCCTCTAGAATGACCCGTGAAGTGACCCCCCGGGCCACACCAGTCTCTACCACTGATTTAGGTTGCAGGTGGCGGACAGCACACCACAACGATCGCGCCATGACAGGGTCTGCGTCGTAATAGGGCTCAGTCGGATCGGCGGCGACAAGCATCTGTTCAATATCTGCCCAACACTTTTGGAAAGCACTGCTCTCGTCGCATGGCCAGTTCCATCCTAAACGCTGGTGAACTGGCTGCATCCAATCACCCTGCGCGCTGATCACGTCCAATCCTTGAGACCAGCCGCGCGCATCCTCCCGGATGGATTTCATGCCCCGCGCCAACGCGCGACTTTTCTGCATCCGATCCCAGGCCTCGACAGGCCGAGTGGTAAGAAGCGCTGCCCACTTACGTCCTAGCTCAAAGTCCGCCACAACGACTCCACGATGGGGGCAAGACGTCGTACGGCCGCGGACGGCGCCGACCACGCTGGCGAATGTGAGCTAATCCGAGACGACGGCGGCGTAGCCGCCAAGTCCGATCAGCCGCTCGCCTGCGATGGTCTCGGTTTTCGTGATCAGCGTGGTGATCGAACCTGTGTCCGGATCGAAGTCCACGTCGGTGACCGTTCCGAGCTCCATACCGCGTTCGGTGAGTACCCGTTTACCCAGGATCTCCAGGTCGTTGTCCTCGGCGCGCTGCTCCAAGGCATCGCGAGCCGGACGGATCACTGCGTCAGTGGCGACGGTCACCGCGTCGGGTCCGAAGCCCTGAACATCACCCCAGGCGAGCAAGGTACCGGCACCACTGACCTTGCCCAATCGCAGCAGCGCCACCCTGGCCGGCCCGGGGAGCACCACAAAGCCGTCGACCCTGGCTATTCGCGTTGCGGTAGCAGTGTCCACCACATCGCGCTTGCGTGCTTGGCTGAACAGCATCAGCTGGCCCCCTCCCGCAACCGAGCGCGGAAGGCGTCCACGGCCGCGCCGAACCCGGCCAGGTCGTCGGAGACGAATTCGGTGGCCGCCGCGGGCACGATGAGGTTCTCTCCGGACACCGCCACGGTGTCGGGCAGCGGGATGAACACCCGCCGTCCCGCGGTGCCGAGCGCCTCGCTGGCCTCCACCTCGTAACCCACCACCTCGAGCCTGGTCCCGCAGTGCACCACTACATCCACCACACGTCCCAGGTCGCGCCCGTTGTCGGTGAGCACCCGATCCTCCAGCACGTCCGCTTTACGGGCCTGCTTACGCGGCGCGAGCTCCTTGGCCGCCGGCAACTCGGTCTCGTCAGACACCATCACCGCATCCCGCCCCACGCCGTACACCTCACTCCAGGGCAGTGAATCTTTGCGGGAGCGGCTGAACAGTCCCGGATTACGCAAGGTGAAACCTGCGATACGCCCACCGGTGCTTTCGAAGATGATGTCTTTGATCTCGGCGACCAGCTCGCCGCCGAGGGTGACTACTGGACGACCGACCAGCTCACTGGTCCGCAGCAGTAGCCCAGGAGTTGACGTGGTCACCGTGGATCACTCCGGCCTGGATCGCCGAGGCCGATCACACCGCCGCGCCGTCTTCTGCGCTGCACGATGGCAGCGATCACGATCAGCACCACAAGAACGACCAGCGCGAGGATCAACCAGCCCCACCAGTCCATCCCTCCTCCTCACCGTACTGGGCTCAGGTGCTGCCCTTGCGCACAGTAACGTGAAGTGCAGTGCTCCCTTGCCTCGGCGTCATCAGGCAGGGGTAAAGTCCGTTTTACCGGACCGGGAACCGGACCTGCCACAGGCGCGTTGAACCCGGTGACGACCGCAATGCCCGATCAGGAGGAACACGGTGCGCTCCACCAGCAACCCCGCATTCCGCAATCTTCCCGTAGGGGGCGGCGGTTACGCGGGTTTCAACCCAGCCCCGGCAAGCTACCCGGGCACGGCACCGGGTTATGCCGGCGCGCCACCCGCTGTCGGCCGGCCGATGACCATCGACGACGTGGTCACCAAGACCGGCGTCACGCTGGCGGTCCTGGTTGCCACCGGCGTGTTGACCTACCTCAGCGGCCTTTGGGCGCTGGCTCTGCCGGCTGCACTGATTGGCTTCGTGCTCGCGTTGGTGGTGATCTTTAAGAAGGTGGTCAGCCCGCCGCTGATCCTCGCTTACGCCGCCGTCGAGGGCGTTTTCCTCGGTGGCATCAGCGGCGTGATCGGAACCGCGGTCGGCAACCCAGGGATCATCCTGCAGGCCATCACGGGCACCGCCCTGGTGTTCGGCGGAATGCTCGTGGTGTACAAGACCGGCGCGGTCAAGGTGACCCCGCGGTTCACCAAGTGGTTGATCGGCGCCATGATCGGTGTCGTCGGCCTCATGCTGGTCAACCTCATCGCAGGTTTCTTCACGGAAGGCGGTCTCGGCCTCCGCGATGGCGGGCCGCTCGCGATTGTCTTCAGCCTGGTCTGCATCGGGATCGCAGCCTTCAGCTTCCTGCTCGACTTCGACGCCGCCGATGAAGCGATCCGCTCCGGCGCGCCAGAGAAGACCGCGTGGTACATCGCTTTCGGCCTAACAGTGACACTGGTGTGGCTGTACCTGGAGATCCTGCGTCTGCTGTCCTACTTCCAAGGCGACTAGCCAGTATCCCCTCACCGACGGGCCCGGTCCACCGACCGGGCCCGTCGTGTTAGGTGGTCTTCAAGTACTGCCAACCCCGGCCCGGGTTACCTCCAACGGCTACCAACCCGCCGCACAGCGTTCCGAGTAGTGCATCGGCGGGTTGGTAGCGGTTACGACCCCCTGGGCCGGGGCTTGGCAGTACTTGAAGACCACCGGTTCGCAGCCGATCACCCCCATACTTTGATTTACGCCTGAAGCTCGGCAGCAACGCTGTGCGCGGCGCAACTTCGCCCGATCCCGAGGAGACCCGGTGCACTACGCCGAGCACATCGTCGATCTGGTCGGCAACACCCCGCTGCTGCGGCTGAACGCTGTCGCCGAGCACGTTGCACCGCTGGTACTGGCGAAGGTGGAGTACCTCAATCCGGGCGGCAGTGTGAAAGATCGGATCGCACCTCGCATGGTCGAGGCGGCAGAGCGATCAGGTGAACTGCAGCCCGGGGGGACCATCGTGGAGCCGACTTC
>DASQVB010000469.1:0-2166 GCA_035640975.1 Pseudonocardiaceae bacterium | reverse complement strand
AACTCGCGGCGGCAAGGCGCCGGGAGCGATTGGTCGGCGTGGTCATGAAGGCCGTCTCGGCGAAGCCGACTCCAAGAGCGTCCGCGAACTGATCTCGAGGCGCTTGTTCCTAGAGCGTGGCCCAGGCGAACGAGCTGAGGTTCGGCAGATACCAGGGGCGGATTGTGTAGGTGGCGGCGAGCGTTTGGGTGTACAAGTTCTCCAGCAGGTAGTCGTGGCCACGCCCGGCGTCCTTGAGGTCGAGGCCGACGTCGTCGGACACCACGCCATGCCCGGGGATCCAGGCGCTGCTGCCTGGGTTCCAGTTGTAGGGGTCGAACCAGCGCAGGTTCACGGTGGTGCCGATGATGGTGACCACCTGTCCGGCTCTGGACAGCGCGAACGTGCCGGTTGAATTCAGCTGGCTCACGCCACTGGCGAAGTAGAGTTCGGTGCCCATGGGCGCCCTGACTACTGCGGCCCACCAGTCGCTCAAGGTCGTCGATCCGCCGCCAGCAAGTGCCTTCGCCCGTGTCTTCAACTGATCCTCGAACCGCTCCTGGTTCTTCCGTTCGGCCTCGGTTACTACGGAGAACGACCTGAGCCAGGTCTGTGGCACGCTGCGGGTAGCTCCGCCGCCAGTCAGGAAGTGCTCCAGGTTGTCCGCCGCAACCGGGTAACCTCTGCCTCGCGCCGCAGTGATCAGCCCACGGAACTCCCGTTCCAGATCGGCGATGGGTCGCCGGGTGCGCGCCCCCACCGGTCCGGCGGGGGCCGCGGTTGCCGGCCCGCCGCCACCGTTCCCTCCGGGAGTGCCCTGGCGCTGCACCACATGCCGTGCGACCGCGTGGTTTCCCGCGGTTCGTTGAAGCGCCAAGAGGTCAGCGTGACTCATCATCGGAGCCGGACGGGCGGTCACCGGAGATCCAGCTGGCCGGTTGGCGGATGCCGGATATGCCCGCACAGCGCGCCGGACCGGTTTCCGCTGCGCGACCACTTCCACCGCCGCGACCATGGGGCACACTCTATCGAGCGGGTCCCCGTTGCATAAGAGCTGCAAGCACGACCATCTGAGCAACCCCCGGTGCCCGTTTGGCCGTTCGCGTGATCGGCATCATTCGGCGGGGGTGCCGGTGGGTTGAGATTGATGACGCGGTCGTCACCGCAGACTCAGGTGCCGCCGTCCTTGTTGACGGCGCGGCTCACCGTGACCGCGACCTCCGGCCAGCGTAGTCCCGCCGGGCCACCATGGCGTCCCCGTGCTCGCAGCGTCCAGCCACCCGACCCCACAAACGACTTTAGGCCCTGGCTACGCACCCCCATCAGCAGACGTCGCGTGCCCGATCAGCGGCAGATGCGGATGATGACGGTGTCCTGTGCCCTGTTCAGCAAGCGGAATTGTCAGTGGTCAGTTTGATCTCCCCACTGGTGGCCGCTTACCGGGGAGTTATCTGGCCGCATCGTCGGTGCGTTCGGTGACCAGCCGCTCTCGGAAATCCTGCGATCCACGGTGGCCAGCGATCCACAGCCCGTAAGAGACCTACTGCCGGCTCTGCGGTGGCGTACCTGGTCATCGACGTATTGCGTGCCGTTCGAGGCGGCGGGCCCGACACGGCGGCGGTCGGATCGTCTCGGCTGGCCTTCAGGAGGTTGCTCCGGGCGAGATCACGGACCGTGCATCTGGCCGCGAGTGGGGGACCCTAACTGGCCGCCATATCTGGCCGTACGCGGGGAATTTTCGCTGGCCGCTACACGGAACCGATGCTGTCGCTCGTGGCGCTCGGTGTCAGGGTTGTGCGGAATCTCGGCTGGTACTGGCGGTGAGGTGGGTGCCGACACCGTGCCCGCGGTCAGCGGCGGTAGGTTGTTGCGGTGGAGCAGCGCATCAGTCTGGTCACGCTGGGGGTTAGTGACCTGACGCGGGCCCGGATGTTCTATGAGCGGCTCGGCTGGCGGGGCCAGGAGATCGAGGAGACGGTGTTTTTCCAGGTCGGCGCTGTTGTGCTCGTGCTGTGGGGGCGCGACAAGCTGGCCGCCGATGCGGGCATCGAGGACGGGAATGCTGACGGTTTCGGCGGGATGGCCCTAGCGCACAACGTGCGGTCGCGGGTCGAGGTCGACGAGGTGCTGGGCGAGGCAGCGAACGCCGGAGCCGAGATCAGCCAGGCGCCAAGAGAGACGTCCTAC
>DASQVB010000468.1:0-4881 GCA_035640975.1 Pseudonocardiaceae bacterium | reverse complement strand
CCCGGCCATCGGGGTGTCGGGGCTCGCCTCCCGGACCGTCGTCACGGGCTGATCGTAAGCTTGGCTTCGTGCAAGACGTTCCGGGCTCGGATCTCGGGGCACTGGTACTGGCTGCTACCCCGCTGGGCGACTCCCGGGACGCCTCGGCACGCTTGATCGAGGTGCTGGGCCGCGCGGACGTGGTGGCTGCCGAGGACACCCGCCGGCTGCGGGCACTGGCCGCGGTGCTGGGCGTGACGGTCACCGGGCGGGTCGTCTCGCACTACGACGCGGTGGAGGCCGCGCGCATCCCCGGGCTGCTGGCGACGATCCGCGCCGGCGGGATCGTGGTCGTGGTGACCGACGCCGGGATGCCGGTACTGTCCGATCCCGGGTTCCGGCTGGTAGCGGCATGCGTACGGGAGGGTTTGCGGGTCACCTGCGTGCCCGGGCCGTCGGCGGTGACCACCGCGCTGGCCGTCTCCGGGTTGCCTAGCGAACGCTTCTGTTTCGAGGGATTCCCGCCGCGCCGCGCCGGTCCCCGTCGGCGATGGCTGGCCGCCCTCGCCGACGAAGGGCGTACCTGCGTGTTCTTCGAGTCGCCGCACCGGCTGGCCGCGACGCTACTTCAGGCGGCTGAAGTGCTGGGAGAAGACCGGGCGGCGGTGGTGTGCCGGGAGCTCACCAAGTCCTATGAGGAGGTCCGCCGTGGTGGCCTGGGCGCGCTCGCCCAGTGGGCCGCCGACGGGGTGCGCGGCGAGATCACCGTCGTGCTCTCGGGTGCATCACCAATGGGGCCACCGGAGGTGGCTGACCTTGTCGGTGAGGTGACCGAGCGGGTCTCTGCGGGCGAGCGGCTCAAGGAGGCCGTGGCCGCCGTGGCGGCTGCCCACGGTGTTCCCAAACGGGATCTCTACCAGGCGGCTGTGGACAACTCGTGAGCTGGTCTGGTGCTGGAAACGTAAGTCGTGGTTCTCGAAGTCGAAGCGGCGGGTCAGGCGCCGGAGCCGACCGGTGAACCAGGAACAGGCGGTGGTGTTGCGGCCAGCGTGGTCCAAAATCAGTTCGGCACCACCGGTCACCCACACCGTCCCCGACATCCGGGCCCGTACTGCGCGCACAAAAGCCTCCTGGGCCTGCGGTTGCACCGCCCCTGCCGCCAGCTCTTGGGACGTCATCACGCGCAGTGCGTCGGGCACATAGTGAACCTGGGTCCGATCCCTCACCCCCGAGTTGTGCGACAGCGCACTGTTCGGACCGGTGAGCAGGAACAGGTTGGGAATCCGGCCACCGCAGTACCCCGGTAGGCCTGCGCGCCACCATAGCGCCACTCATCCGCGAGCAGCCGCCCGTCCCGGCCGCGGATCAGCCGCGTAAGCAGTGCCACCGCCGGCATGATCCGAGGATGGGCGAAGCCGATCAACGCGCACTCCCGTCCCCAGTACAGCTACAGCGTGGCCCGCACAGCGCGTTGTAGCCATGGAAAGGTGTGCAATGCCTAGTGCTCCATATCGCCACGCACCCGGTTGTGCTGAGGTAACACCCACGCCACGACCCGTGTGAGACCGTGATTCGGCTCCGATGAGCGGTTATGGGCGGAGGGGTCGGCCCTCGGGAAACGTGGGTGTTCCTGCCCCATAGGCTGGGTGTTATGAATGCACCCGTGCTCACCGCGGTGGCGTGGCCATACGCCAACGGGCCGCGGCATATCGGTCACGTATCCGGCTTCGGTGTCCCTTCCGACATCTTCTCCCGCTACCAGCGGATGGTCGGCAACCGGGTGCTCATGATCTCGGGCACCGATGAGAACGGCACTCCGATCCAGGTACAGGCCGATGCTGAGGGTGTCACGCCCCGCGAGCTCGCCGACAAGTACAACCGGATGATCGTGGACGATCTGCAGGGCTTGGGTCTGTCCTATGACCTGTTCACCCGTACCACCACGGCCAATCACCACCGGGTGGTGCAGGACGTGTTCTTGGCCTTGTACCGCAACGGCTACGTGCTCACCCGTAGCGCGCTCGGCGCGATCAGCCCGTCGACCGGACGTACGCTGCCCGACCGTTACATCGAGGGCACCTGCCCGATCTGTGGTTACGACGGCGCTCGCGGCGATCAGTGCGACAACTGTGGCAACCAGCTCGATCCAGCGGATTTGATCAATCCGCGATCGCGGATCAATGGCGAGAAGCCGGACTTCGTCGAAACCGAGCATCTGTTCCTGGACCTGCCCGCGTTCACCGGCGCGCTCGGCACGTGGTTGCAGGCCCGCACCGAGTGGCGGACCAATGTGCTCAAGTTCTCGCTGAACCTGCTCGACGATCTGCGGCCGCGCCCGATCACCCGCGACCTGGACTGGGGGGTGCGGGTGCCGCTGGACGGCTGGCAGGACGCGCCGATGAAGCGGTTTTACGTGTGGTTCGACGCATGCATGGGCTACCTGTCGGCGTCGGTGGAGTGGGCCCAACGCGTCGGCCAGCCCGACGCGTGGCAGCAGTGGTGGTGTGACCCGGACGCGCGCTCCTACTACTTCATGGGCAAGGACAACATCACCTTCCATACGGTGATCTGGCCCGCGACCCTGCTCGGGCAAAACGGCGCAGGGGACCGGGGCGGCGAGCCTGGCCCGTTCGGCCGCCTGAACCTCCCGACGGAGATCGTTTCCAGCGAGTTCCTCACCATGAGCGGCTCGAAGTTCTCCACCTCCCGCGGCACGGTGATCTACGTCGGGGACTTCCTCCGTGAGTTCGGCCCGGACACGTTGCGCTACTACATCTCGGTGGCCGGCCCCGAAACCCAGGACACCGACTTCACCTGGGACGAGTTCGTCCGCCGGATCAACTTCGAGCTGGCCAACGAATGGGGCAACCTGGTCAATCGCTCGGTCTCGATGGCGCACCGCAACGTCGGCTCGGTACCGCGGCCTTCGACGTTGCAGGCGATCGACGCCGAACTGCTAGCCACCTCGCGAGCAGCCTTCGATACGGTCGGTGAGCTGCTGGAACGCAACCGGTTCAAGGCTGCGATCAGTGAGGCGATGCGGGTGGTGGGCGCGGCCAACAAGTACCTGTCCGAGCAGGAACCGTGGAAGCGCAAGGACGATCCGCAGCGCCGGGACACCATCTTGCACACCGCGCTGCAGGTCGTCTCCGACGCCAACACGCTGCTCACCCCGTTCCTGCCGCATGCCGCCCAGCGGGTGCACGAGCAGCTCGGCGGCACCGGCGTGTGGTCGGCGCAGCCTGGGATCACCCAGGTCAGTGAAGTTACCGAGATCGCCGGCGAAGGCAGCGGACCGGACTATCCGGTGCTCACCGGCGATTACGCTGCACAGCAGGCGCGCTGGGCCAGCATCCCGATCGAGGCGGGCCGCCCGCTGGCCAAGCCCACCCCGCTGTTCACCAAGCTCGATCCCGGCCTTGCTGAGTCGGGTCCCGAGTGGGCCCCGATTCAGTCGTGAGTGCGTAACAGTGTTCTGACACTCAAATGTCACCCACGAGCGGTTTACCGCCTCCACCGCCGCCGTTGCCTGCGACGGTAATCGACTCCCACACCCACCTGCACGCCTGTGGCGCCACCGACGCGGCGGGGGTCCGCGCGGCGCTGGACCGGGCCGCGGCGGTGGGAGTCGCGGCAGTGGTGACGGTGGCCGACGACATGGCCGCGGCGCGCTGGGTGGTGCAGGCATCGAGCTGGGACGACCGGGTCTTCGCGGCCGTGGCGCTGCATCCCACCCGGACGGCGATGATGACCGACGCCGATCGCGCTGAGCTCGAGCGGCTGGTGCGCCAGCCCCGGGTGGTAGCCGTAGGCGAGACCGGCCTGGACTATTACTGGACCCGGGTTGATCCGGCCTGCTCGTCGCCTGAGGCGCAGCGAGAGGCTTACCGCTGGCACATCGACCTGGCGAAGCGGGTCGGCAAGCCGTTGATGATCCATGATCGAGATGCCCACGGCGACGTGCTGGCAGTGCTCGAGCAGGAAGGTCCGCCGCAGACAGTGGTGTTCCACTGCTTCTCCGGGGATGCCGCCATGGCGCGGACCTGCGTCGAGGCCGGTTACGTGCTGTCCTTCTCCGGCACCGTGACCTTCCGCAATGCCCGCGCGCTGCGTGAGGCAGCGGTGCTGGTGCCTGAGGGGCAGCTACTGGTGGAGACCGACGCCCCGTTCCTTACCCCCCATCCGCATCGGGGAAAGCCCAACGAGCCGGTCAACTTGCCTTACACCGTGGTCGATCTCGCCGCGCTCCGGGACGAGGATGTGGCAGCGCTGGCTGCGTCGAGCTCTGCCGCTGCCGAGCGGGTTTTCGGCTTTGAGCGCCTGCCACACAGTTCGGTGCGACCGATACCGCTCGCCGATCGTGAGCCGCTGATCGGCGACATGTAGCGGTGGGGTGTTTGCTGATCTAGCTACATTCCGTTACCGTCTCGTCACTGTCAGCCGGGATGGGATGTTTCCGGGTGCGGGTACGTGCGTCATGTCCAGCGGCGAACGAGCCGTGCGGCCGTGACAGTCGGGTGAGCCTGCCGCTGTGTCGGGGTAGGAGGTCGGCTTAGCACGTTCGCGCGCTCCCCTGCCCGGAACTGCGACGACTGGACACTGGTGACCACTCGCACGCTAGTTCGGGGCGCCCTCGTGGCTCTTGTCATGGTGCTACCCACTGGTACGGCCGCAGCTCTCACCATGGGCAAGACCATCACCGTCGAAGTGGACGGCGAGCAGCGGACCATCCACACATACGCTTCATCGGTATCCGGGGCGCTGGAAGCAGCGGGTTTGAGAGTCGAGGACAAAGACACCCTGGCTCCGTCCGCGAACAGCACCATCGACGACGGCAGTCGTATCGTGCTCAAGCGTGGACGACCGCTTGCCCTGACCGTCGACGGGACGCGGCGCGAAATC
>DASQVB010000467.1:0-2512 GCA_035640975.1 Pseudonocardiaceae bacterium | reverse complement strand
ACCTCGTACGCCCCGTAGGCCTCTTGCCAGTGCAGGTAGGCGACCCGCTCGGTCTCGGCAGCCTCGTCACGGAGCTGCGCGACCCGCTCGTGCATCTCCCTGAGTTGTTCCACATCGAGGCTCACCGTTGGCACGCTCACGACGCACCTGCCGAGCTGGCCGCGCCATTGGTGGCCCGCACCGGACTAGCCGCAGTTGCCGGCACCGGAACGATCGCTTCAGCCCGGAATGCCACTCCGCCGCGGCCGTCGATGTTCCACGGCGTTGCGACCAGCCTCACCACCGTCACGGGCTGCCTCATGGCAACCCGGGGCTCCCCGGCCGTGGTGACCTTGATGACCTCCGCACCCGTCTGATCCATTGCCACCAGCTCAGTCACGTGCAACGGTGCACCGGTTTCCCGATCCGTCTTTTGCCGACCGTCGTTGTCGTTCTTGTGCTGCGGAGCACGAGAAACAACGAACTCCACACCCTCGGTCTTGATTTCCAACTGCATCTAGCTGTTCCTCCTTAATGAGCGGGGCCCGTTTGGCCCTCGCACATATAGAACGGCAAGATGCCTGTTTCCTGGGGGTCCGCGAACTAGTCCGGAACTAGTCCGGTTACTAGTCCCGTTTCGCGGACATGTCAGTGCGATCGGTTATGTTGAGCAGGCAGGTAGCGTCGAAGGGAGCCCAGCCAGATGGATGAACCGAGACGGTCGGGACTGCGACAAGCACGCCGCGATCGTGGCTGGACGCAGGAGGAGGCTGCCGATCAGCTCGCTCGTCTGGCGTGGGTACGTCGCAGTGAGCGGGTCGGGGTGAACGCCGACATGATCGCGAAATGGGAGCGCGGGGACAAGAGCCCCAGCACCCGCTATCGCGAGCTGCTGTGCCTGCTGTACGGGGCCACACCCGAGTACCTGGGCATTGCCCGGGTGACCAAGAGCAGGACCAGCCCGTCACCGGAACCAGCCTCGCCCGCGGTGACCGAACGGAGTTTGGTGGATGCCCTCGGGGGAGCCGCCGCGATCCTCGATCAGCTCGGGACCGCGGGAGGCATCTTGGCGCCGCGAATGTTCGATGCGTGGAAGGACGATGTGATGCAACGCCGAGCCATGCTCAAGCTGATGGGCATCATGCCCGCAGTCACCGTGCTGCCCTCAGCCACCGAGTCCGCACGGCGATCTCGCTCCGGCAAGCCCACCCCGGACAACGTCCGGGACATGGAGTACCTGGCCGACCGGTACCAGACGCTGTATCACTCCACCGCCCCTGCCGCGCTGATGACCCCCGTGGTGGCGCATCTGTCCACGCTCGGCGACCTGCTGCGCCAAGACCCCCGACCAGCTGAACGGCGCCGGCTCTTAGCCAACCGCGCTCGGGTCGGCACCCTGGCCGGACGGTTGTCATTTTTCGACCTGCAAGACTCGATGGCCGCCCGCGCCTACTACAGCCTCGCCCTGGAAGCAGCCCGCGAAGCCGACGACCACTTGCAAGCCGCCGCCGCGCTCGCGCACGTCGCGTTCATCCCCGCCGCAGAGCACGGCTTCAGCGCTGCACTGGACTACCTACACGGCGCCACCGATCACCTCAGATCCCAACCCTGTGGACCGATCGCGTCCTGGCTGACCGCAGTGGAGTCCGAGATGCACACCAACGCTGGCAACTCCACCACCGCCCTGCGCACCATCGACCGCGCCCGCGACGCGCTGGCCGCTCCCGGCCTGACTCCTGAGCTGCCGTGGTTTGACTACTACGACGCCACCCGCCTGCACGGCTTCGCCGGATATGCCTCGCTGCGTGCTGAGCGGTACGACGACGCGCGCACCGAGCTGAGCACCGCGCTGGGCAAGCTCTCCCGCTCCGCGGTCAAACAACGTGCCGTGTTCCTGGCCGACCTCGCGACCGTCGAGCTACACGAGGGTGATCTCGACCACGCCTGCAAGATCGCCGCCGACGCTGCCCACCAGCTCCACCAGGCCGGCTACGCCACCGGCGCCGGACGACTCCGCGATCTCCGGGCCGCCCTCGAACCCTGGAACACCACCACCCCAGTCCGCGCCCTGGACGACCAACTCGCCACCCTCAACTGACCCACATAGGAAGGACACCCAGCCCATGTCACCGATCCGCGCCGTCTGGTTCGACGTCGGAGAGGTCCTGATCAACGAAACCCGCGAATACGGCACCTGGGCCGACTGGCTGGGCATCCCTCGGCACACCTTCTCCGCGGTGTTCGGTGCGGTCATCGCCCGTGGCGAGGACTACCGCGAGGTGTTCCGGTACTTCCGTCCCGACTTCGATCTCGACGCCGCTCGGCAGGCTCGCCTGGATGAGGGCCTGGGTGAATACCTCAACGGCAATGATCTCTACCCCGATGTGCGCCCCTGCCTCCAGGCGCTCAAGGACGCCGGGTACTTCGTAGGTATCGCCGGCAACCAAACAACCCGCGCCGGACGTTTCCTGCGTGAACTCAACCTTCCCTGCGACATTCTCGCCACCTCCGACGACTGGGGCGTCACCAAACC
>DASQVB010000466.1:0-2594 GCA_035640975.1 Pseudonocardiaceae bacterium | reverse complement strand
GACCCACTGTCCGGCGACTTTCAGATACGTCTCATCCACGCACCACCTGTCCCCGGGGCAGTGCCGGCAGGGCCGAGCCGCATCGATCAGCAGCGGAGTGAATCGCTGCACCCAGCGATACACCGTGACGTGGTCGACGGTGATGCCCCGTTCGGCCAGCAGCTCTTCCACGTCTCGGTAGGACAAGCCGTAGCGCAGGTACCATCGCACGGCCACCATGATCACTTCCGGTGGGAAGCGGAAACCGGCGAAGCCAGACCTCGACACGGGCACTCTGACAGGACGACGACGCATCAGCCCAGCCTGCCCGCTCGCGGCGATCCGCCGATGCAACAGTGCCGCCTTAGCTACTTTTGAGTTGCTGCATGAGTCGCTCGGCGTAGATGTGTGTGAGTGGGTCTTGCCACCAGTCAGAGTGGTAATGGATAGGAGCTAGGACACCACCAGGACCGGGACAAAGTGATGGTGGATCTAAGCAGGCCACGTCTATGGCGTCCTGGTGCGGCAATTGGCCGGATGGCTTGGGTGGGGAAAAAATCCAGGATCCAATGTAATCGGTGGGCCGGACCACATTTATCCATTTTCCTACACGCGTAGCTTGTTTGCCACTGGATTCAGGGGCGCTGCCCTTCATCAGCAGCTCATTAAGCTCGACTGCATATTCGTGGCTGAAATACGCGGGAAATGCGCGCCCGTACAGCCGACGGAAGGGACAAGCCAGGGTCAGCAGCGCGACCTTGTCAATCGTTGAGGGCGGCAGCTGCGCGACGACGGCCGGCGCGATCAGCGATCCCTGGCTATAGCCGGTAATCAACACCGGGCTCGGGGACACCGCGGGTGGACGCTGCAGCTGGGTTGATGGCTGGGAAAGGTGGTCTGATCGCTGGCCGGTGAGCAGCACGACTCGATCGACGATCTCGGGGACAGCCTGTTCGGCATAGCAGGGTGGCGCCAATGGATGGATGGCCCGGGGCCAGAAGGTGGCCACATCCCACAGGGCACCGACCGCGCGCCTGCGCCCGAAGTTGGCATAAGTCGAGCGCAACATGCCCACCAGAGCAATTGCCGTCACGGCACTCACGCCAACGCCGAAGGTCACTAAAACGTCGACCACGCCCCCCAAGGCGGCCACCTGAGGAAGAGCCAGTAGCGCTGCGACCTCCACCGCAGTGACACCGGCGGCCCACGCAAGGCCCACGATCGCGACGAGCACGTCCACACGATCGGTCAACGAGGCGAGCGCCCACGCCCGAGCAACCCGACCCACGGCATCACCGGGCGCTTGTTCTGACTCGGGGTACCAGGCACGAACCTGATCATCACCTTCGGTGAGCTGCTGGAGTTTGCGTCCATAGGTATGCCACAACACCAACCCCGCAATCACCAAGGCCGGCACAGTAGCGACCATGCCAATCGCGAAGGCGAACGTCTCGTCGGGCACGACCAACGTTGACGACGTCGGCCTCTGGGCCGACAGGTGCACTCCGTTGGGCTGACCGAACAGTCGGGCGACAGCCAGGTTGGTTGCCGCCCACAGCAGACCGCCCACCAGCACCGCGAGCAGGCACACCAGCGGGGTTAACCACCCACCGAGAAACGGCTGCCAGTCACTGGCACGCTGAGACTCATCGGACCTGCGGAGCACCCAGACCGTGATCACAAGCCCGATCAACAGGATGACTTGAACGGCCAGGACCGCCCTGCTGGTGTTCACCACGGCGGGCGCGATCGATGACTGGCCAGTCCGGTCAACTATCCACAAACAGCCAACGACGGTGGCGACCAATACCAGCACACCGGCACCCGCCACCGCGCGGAACCGAGAGCGCCAGGCGCTACCGCGATGGTCAAGCTGGTGGTCGCGATCGACCGCACTGGTAGCTGTCGCGCCGACAGCGACGACAAGCACGATCGTCGCAGCCGAAACTTCCACGACTTGCCACACCGCGTGCTGGGTGGGCAGCAGCGCCACGCTCAACGCCGCAAAGGCCAATGCCGCACCAACGTGGAGGTTCCGCTGCCGAGTCGCCACGGTGGCGCCATGCCAAAAACCCGGCTTCCTCAACTTCCAATCATGATCATCTCCGGCGCTGACGCCCATTTCGCGTTTCTCATACCGATGCGCTGTCCGAACACTCGCCAGCCACAAACCACCGATGATTGCCCCGACTACTACCAACGCCAGGCCAACACGTGGCCCTGCATCCAACCGGGTGTACCACCCAATCCACCAACCCGGACTCCCGCTGCGCATCGCGGCGTTTTGCCACCCAATCGTGCTGACCAGCACAATGACGGCGCCGTTGACCAACTGGACGGTCGCTGCCAGCGCAAGCAGCCGCATTATTCTCCGAGCCCACCGGTGATAACCCGACTTGGCCCCACCCGCTGGCAGCATGAAAAAAGCGACGTTGTAGAGCATGAACGGGGTCAACACGATCCACGAGGCCGCGGCCAGCGGCCTCGTTGTCAGCCCTCCCCAGGAATAAGCCTCCACCGGCCACGGCACAGACAGCCCACCGCGGCCGCCCGGATCCCATCGACGGTAGATCGCCGTGGGTGACTTGCCAGCCACCTGAACCACGTGGGGATGC
>DASQVB010000465.1:0-2766 GCA_035640975.1 Pseudonocardiaceae bacterium | reverse complement strand
GGGGGGCTCGAAGCTGCCGAGCCGGACCGGTAAGCGGTTGATGCCGGCAGGTCCGCCGCCTGCTCCCCCTGGTCCGCCGGCCAGCCCTCCGGTGGACATCCCGGTGGAGGTCCCCAGCGGCGAATCTGGCACGGACCTCTTCCGTCCGGCACGGGCCACGGTGGCGGGACCGGTCGGACCCGGGCACCGCGTGACGCTGCAGCACTCCACACCGATCTTTGACGATGTGGCATCGGCGTGGTTCAAGGAGCACGAGGCCGTCCCGGTGCGCTGGACTTCGCCGTTGGCGAACGGCCCAGCTACGGCGGCGCCGACCAAGGAAGCTGCGCCGACCAAGAAGGAAGCTGCGCCGACCGGGTCAACCGCGCCGCCCAAGGAAGCTGCGCCGCTCAAGGAAGCATTGCCGACCAGGAAAGCGTTGCCGACCAGGAAAGCGCTGCCGACCAGGGAAGCAGCGCCGACTGGGAAAACTGTGGCAAGCCCGGAGGCTGTGGCGACCTCGACGGCTGCAGCGACCCCAAAGGCTCCAGCGACGCGGGAGGCTCCGCAGGCCTGGAAGGCCGCCGTGAACTGGGACACCCCAGCGACGCGGGAAGCCCCTGCGACGCGGGAAGCCCCTGCGACGCGGGAAGCCGCGGCGGCCCGGGATGTCTCTGCGACGCCGGAGGCGCCGGCAGCGCCCGCCGCGACAGGCTCGGCACCCCTGCTGCGCCGGCAACCCGGGAAAGCTCTGGCCGCGTCCGAGCCGGTCGAGGCCGGCAAATCTCGCTCACTGGCCCAGCCACTGGTGGGTGCCGGGTCGACGCGTCCAGCCGATGCGCCGGCCCAGGACTGGGGTGCAGCGGACGAGGGTTGGCGGGCGGCGCAAGCGCTGGCCATGCCGGTGAGTGCGGAACTGACTGCTACCGGGCTTCCCCGGCGGCAGCCTCGCGCGCTGCTGGTGCCTGGTGCCGCCGGGGCAACAACCGAGTCTGCCGAGGCTGCTGAGTCCAAGAGTGCGCCGGTGCGTAGCGCGGAGTCGATCCGCGGCCGGCTTGCGAGTTACCAGCAGGGCATCCGCGAAGGGCGCCAGATCCGTCAAGGTCTCGACCAGAAGGCTGACGGGTCGCCAGCGCAGCAGGATGGAGAAGAGGAGACGAAGTGACCGTTCCCCAGACGCAGTCGGACCGCTTCGGATGGTTGGTGGACGACTTTGTCAATCGGGTGGCCGGGGTGGCGCACGCGTTGGTGTTGTCGGCTGAGGGTATGCCGCTTGCCGCGTCTGCCTACCTGCCCAGGGACCGTGCCGATCAGCTCGCCGCCGTGGCGTCCGGACTGGTCAGCCTGACTCAGGGAGCGGCTCGTTGTTTCGACGCGGGCGAAGTCGTGCAGACGGTGGTCGAGATGCAGCGCGGAATCGTGTTGCTGATGTCGATCAGCGACGGTTCCAGCCTGGCGGTGTTGGCCGCCCCGGGCTGCGATATCGGGTTGGTCGGGTACGAGATGACGCTGCTGGTCGACCGGGTTGGCCAGCAGCTCACCCCGCGCAGTCGCGCTGAACTGCACGGTGTGCTGGGCCGATGACACCGGCGGTGACTTATGGTGAGCAAACCGACGGGCGATGACGGCGACGAGGAATCCTTTGCCGAGGTACTGCACAACCTCAGTAGTGGCCCCTGGCGATCGGGCGGGCGCCGCAAACGCTCGAAGAAGTCATCGACTCCGCCAGAACCGGTTTCGGTGGCGCGGCCAGTCCCTAAAAGACCTGGGTCTTTCGACGAGTGGGGGAAGCCGGACGCCTCGGCTTCCGCGGTGCGGCCATACACCTGGACCGGGGGGCGTACCTCGTCGGTGTTCGACCTCGAGGTGGAGACTCTGGTATCTACCAGCGAGCACGGTCGCGACGTAGCGGCGCTGACCAGTGTGGAACACCGAGCCGTGGCCGACCTGTGCCGTGACCCCCGATCGGTGGCCGAGGTCGCAGCTCTACTATCCCTGCCGCTGGGTGTGGCCCGGGTCCTGCTGGGTGACATGGCAGGCATCGGCTTGATCATGGTGCACGGCCAAGCGAACACCTCTGGCGACACGCCGGAGATTGCCTTGATGGAAAGGGTGTTGAGTGGACTTCGTCGCCTCTGATCGGGCCGGCTCCCCATCGGTCCCATCGGCGCAGTGGGCACCATCGGTCCAGCCCGGTATCGCTGCGCCCGGTCAGCCCGCCGGGCGGCAGCCCGCGGGCGGGGCCGGCGCGATCTCCGCGAAAATCGTCGTGGCCGGGGGCTTCGGCGTCGGCAAGACAACTCTGGTCGGTTCCGTTTCCGAGATCGCACCGCTGACCACCGAAGCAGTGCTCACCGATGCGAGCATCGCGGTGGATGACCTCGCGGCCACACCGGACAAGTCGACCACCACAGTGGCAATGGACTTCGGTCGGGTGTCACTGGATGAAGAGTTGATCCTGTACCTGTTCGGCACTCCAGGGCAGCACCGCTTCTGGTTCATGTGGGATGACCTCGTGCGTGGCGCTATCGGTGCGGTTGTCCTGGTGGACACCCGCCGGCTGGCTGATTGTTTTGCGGCGGTGGACTTCTTCGAGGATCGCGGCCTGCCTTATCTGGTCGGGGTGAACTGTTTTGATGGCGTGCTCAGCCACAGCGTCGAGGACGTCCGGGAAGCGCTGGCCATCGATTCCGCGATACCCATCATCCCTTGTGATGCCCGCGAGCGGGAGTCAACCAAGAACACGCTCATCGCGCTGGTCGAGCACGCCATGCGCAGATCGGTGGG
>DASQVB010000464.1:0-6343 GCA_035640975.1 Pseudonocardiaceae bacterium | reverse complement strand
TCGAAGCCCGGTTCGCCGCGCTGCACCACGCTGCCGGTGCCGTGCAGCCGAACGATCTTTGGAGGACCGTCGAAGGCACAGAGCATCACGCAGATGCGGCCGTTCTCGCGCAGGTGCGCCACCGTCTCGATCCCGCTGCCGGTGAGATCGGCAAAGCCGAAGGTGTCCTCGTCGAGCACCCGGAATGTCCCGCGTAGGCCCCTCGGTGACAGGTTCACCAGCCCGTCGGCCGCCAGTGGCGCGGTGGCCACGAAGAACACCGGCTGGGCTTCGATCCACGCGGCAAGCCGCGGATCAATGCGCTGGTACACCTTGCCCACTGAGTCTCCTTGTCGCTGAGTCTCCTTGTGACAGTCACTTCCTGGACTGGCGGAAGATCACGGCAGGGTCAAGATTTCCGCGCCGTCTGCGGTGACCACCAAGGTGTGCTCGAACTGTGCCGTGCGTTGCTTGTCCTTGGTGGTCACCGTCCACCCATCGGGCCACAGGTCGTAATCGATCACGCCCAGGGTGATCATCGGTTCGATGGTGAAGGTCATTCCCGGCTCCAAGACGGTGTCCACGGCAGGCTCATCGTAATGCAGCACAACCAGCCCACCGTGGAAGGAGCGACCGATGCCATGACCGGTGAAGTCGCGGACCACTCCATACCCGAAGCGATTGGCGTAGGCCTCGATCACCCGGCCGACCACGTTGAGCTGCCGGCCGGGCCGCACCGCACGAATTCCGCGCATCATCGCCTCGTGAGTGCGCTCGACAAGTAACCGGTCCTCGTCGGAAACATCACCGGCGAGGAAGGTCGCGTTGGTATCACCGTGCACACCGCCGATGAAGGCGGTCACGTCGATGTTGACGATGTCGCCGTCCTCAATCACGGTCGAGTCCGGAATGCCATGGCAGATCACCTCATTCAGCGAGGTGCAGCAGGACTTCGGAAAACCCTTGTACCCCAGTGTCGAGGGATAGGCGCCGTGGTCGAGCAGAAATTCGTGCACCACCCGGTCGACGTCATCGGTGGTGACGCCGGGCGCGACGGCCCGGCCACCCTCGGCGAGCGCCTGCGCGGCGATCTTTCCCGCCACCCGCATCGCCTCGATCACCTCGGCCGGCTGCGTCCACGGGTCGGTGCTGGGGGTGGGCGCGGGCTTGCCGACATACTCCGGGCGCAGAATCTGGGCGGGAACGGGACGCATCGGTGTCTGCCGACCGGGGCACAGCGGGGTTCTCACGGGCATACCCACACTCTAGGCAACCCAGGCCGCGTTACGCGGCACCCAGGGTAGACAGGAAGCGCTCGGAGACGTCCAGGGCCGGGCCCGAGGAGCCGGCGTCGACGACCAGCGTCGCGAATGCGAGATCACCGCGGAAGCCCACGAACCAGCCGTGCGCACCGGTAGAGCTGTACTCCGCAGTGCCGGTCTTGCCGTACAGCTGGCCCTGGCCCGCCAAGGACTTTGCGGTGCCTCGAGTGACCGCCTCGCGCATCATCACCCGCAGCGCGTCGGCGACCTCGCGCGGCACCGGACCCGCGGGTTCGATCACCGTCCGAGCCGGCATTCCCCTGATGAGCACGGGGGTGGGCAGCCGCCCACTGGCCGCCACGGTCGAGGCCACCAGCGCCATGCCGAACGGGCTGGCGAGCACCCTGCCCTGACCGAACCCGTTCTCCGCGCGCCGCACCGTCGACTCCGAGGGAGGAGCCTGCCCAGTGACGGTCGTGACGCCGGGGACGTCGTAGTCGATCCCGATGCCCATCTGGTGCGCCGCGTCGGTAAGTGCGCCGGCTCCAAGGCCGGCGCTGAGCTGCGCGAAGGTGGTATTGCAGGAGCGAGCGAACGCCGTGCGTAGCGGGACCGTGCCCAAGTCGAAGAGCTGATCGTTCGGCACTTTGCGGTCCCCGATGGTGGTGGTCGCTGGGCAGGCCACCGGCGACTCCAGCGTGACCGTATGGGACTGCAGCGCCGCCGACGCCGTGACGATCTTGAAGGTGGAGCCTGGCGGATAACGCCCGGTCAGTGCGATCGCGCCTTGCGCGTCGGCCGCGCTGTTCTGCGTGACTGAGAGAATCTCCCCGGTGGAGGGCTGGATCGCCACGATCATCGCCGGGTTGGACACTGCGTCGACAGCTCCTTCTCCGGCGCTCTGCACGCCGCGATCAACGGTGGTGGTCACCGTCGGCACCGGACGTGGCTGCTGCGCAGCCAGTGTTTCGACTTCCTGGCCCATCGTCGTCACCGTGGCAATCCGCCAGCCGGCGGCTGCCGCGAGCTGTTCTTCAACCGCCGTGCGGATGCCTGGAACGAGCTGGGAGGCGAAGTCCCGGTCCGGTCCGAGCAGCCGCTGCTGGGTGGGGAAGGTCACCCCTGGTAGCTCGTAGATCTGATCCCGCACTGATTCGTAGTCCTGCTCGCGGAGCACCGCCACGGCGCCCCGCTGCCCTGGCGGAGCCGCGTTGACTGCCGCAATGATCGACTGCTCGGTGATCTCAGGATCGATCCGCGCCAAGGCAGTCGCCAGTCGAGTAGCCACTCCGGGCAGGTCCGAGGTTTTGCTGCGGTCCAGCGCGACGGTGACCACAGTCTGCGTGGTGAGCAGCGGTGTCCCTGCCCGATCGACCACCGAGACCGGCTCAGCCGGCACCTCGCGCAGCATCACCCGTTGCTGCGCGGCGAGCCGCGGATGTAACGCCGCCGGACTCCACCGGACCAGCCAACCCTCAGCGGTGTCCGCGGGGACCAGATCGAAGCTGCCGGGGTAACTCCACTGCCGGCCCTGGCCCAGGTCCCAGACGGCGGAGAAGGACGCCGTAGCGGTGCGGTCCCCAGAACGGGTCTGCCCCAGGGTGAGCTGCACACGTTGCGGCTTCAGTTCGTCGCGAACCTGTCCGATCAACGCGGTGGCGGCGACCGGGTCGTCGGTGAGCTGCCCGGCCGCGGCATCGTCCCCACGGCTCACGGCGGCCAGGAACGCCACCGCTGTGTCATCCGGATCGGACCCGAAGACACCGCAGCCCGCCATCAGTACCGCCGTCAGAGCCGCCGGCAGGCAAGCCGCCAGCAGCAGGGAAAGTCGTCGGCGCACGGGGGCGAGTATCCCCCGCGACGGTTCAGAACAGCACGGTCGCAAAACAGCCCACCTGGGTGAAACCGATCTTTCGGTAAGTGGCCCTAGCCGGCTGGTTGTAGACATTGACGTAAAGACTGGCGATCCGACCCATCCCGTGCAACCGCGCTACCACAGCCGCGGTCGCGCCCGCCGCCAGGTTCTGCCCACGCCTGTTCGGGTGCACCCATACTCCCTGGAGCTGGCCCACGGTGGACGACATCACCCCGATCTCGGCCTTGAACACCACCTCATCCCCCTCGAACCGGGCGAACGCCCGACCTGCTGCGATCAGTTCGGCGACCCGGGTGCGGTAACCGGCACCACCGTCGGGCAGCCGAGGATCGACGCCCACCTCCTCAGTGAACATCGCCACCGCGGCCGGCAGGTAGTGGTCAATCTCGTCGGTTCGCACCGGCCGTACCAGTGGGTCTGCAGGCACCAGCGGTTGCTTGTCGAGCAGCATCAGTGGCTGGTCCGGACGCTCCTCGCGGGCCGGCCCCCAGGTTTCCTGCAGCTCCGACCACAGTCCCAGCACCTGGTCGGCTGGTCCTACCATCGATGAACAGGACCGGGGCTGGCCAGCCGCGCGGTCGGCGAAGGCCCGGATCGCCGAAGGTCCCCCACGAAGCGGGACCAGGTTGGGCCCTGAGAAGCACAGCCCGTCTAGCCTACCGTCGGGCCGGTGGCTAAAGCCCCACAACTCCCCGCCGAGCCGCCACGGATCCAGCCCGCCGTTCTCGATCCGAGCGGCCACCATGCATGACATCACCGGATCGATAGCCAACGCTGCGCGGACGCCGCGCGCGTCGTGGTCGCCCAACAGGCGCGCGCTCGCGAGCTTCAGCACGCCACCCAGGGTGCCAGACAGCAGCCCAGAACAGCAGCACAGCGCCACTCACGACTCCTCAGCCAGGCGCTGCGCCTCCTCGATGAGCGTCTCGACGATCTGCGCCTCGGGCACAGTCTTGATCACCTCGCCGTGGACGAAGATCTGGCCCTTGCCGTTGCCCGAGGCGACGCCGAGGTCGGCCTCGCGCGCTTCACCAGGCCCGTTCACCACGCAGCCCATCACAGCCACCCGCAGTGGCACTGCCATCCCCTCCAAGCCCGCGGTGACCTCGTCGGCGAGCTTGTAGACATCAACCTGGGCTCGGCCACACGAGGGGCAGGACACGATCTCCAGCCGGCGGCTCCGCAGATTCAGCGACTCCAGGATCTGCAGGCCGACCTTGACCTCCTCGACCGGAGGTGCGGACAGCGAGACCCGGATGGTGTCCCCGATGCCCTGGCTCAGTAGTGCTCCGAATGCGGTGGCCGACTTGATGGTGCCCTGAAATGCCGGGCCAGCCTCGGTGACTCCAAGGTGCAATGGGTAGTCGCACTGTGCTGCGAGCTGCTCGTAGGCCCGCACCATAACCACCGGATCGTGATGCTTCACCGAGATTTTGATGTCGTGGAAGCCGTGTTCGGCGAACAGGCTGGCCTCCCACAGCGCGGATTCGACCAGCGCTTCCGGGGTCGCCTTACCGTACTTGGCCAGGATTTTGGGATCCAGCGACCCAGCGTTGACGCCGATCCTGATCGGGGTGCCGGCGTCGGCGGCGGCCCTGGCGATCTCGGCTACCCGGTCGTCGAACTTCTTGATGTTCCCGGGGTTGACTCGCACCGCCGCGCATCCCGCGTCGATGGCGGCGAAGACGTACTTGGGCTGGAAGTGGATATCGGCGATCACCGGGATCTGTGACTTGCGCGCGATGGCTGGCAGCGCCTCGGCGTCGTCGGCGCTGGGGACAGCCACCCGGACGATGTCACAGCCGGCCGCGGTGAGCTCGGCGATCTGCTGCAAGGTGGCGTCGATGTCGGCGGTGAGTGTGGTCGTCATTGACTGCACGGACACCGGATACGCACTGCCCACGCCCACCGCACCGACGTGTAACTGGCGGGTCTCACGGCGCTCGGCGAGCACGGGAGGCGGCAAGGCCGGCATACCGAGTGCGACACTGCTTCCTGGCGACACCAGGGTCACTCCTCCAGACGGTGATGGGCCCGACAGTGACGGACCCAACGGTTATGGACGCAGTCGGATCGGGTTGATGATGTCGGCAGTGATGGTCAGCGCGCCCACCCCGATGAGGACGATCAAGAACGCATAGGTCAGCGGCATCAGGCGGGTGTAGTCCACCGGGGGACCGTTGGCGCGCCCGAAGGCTCGACGGACCGCGTTTCGGATGGCTTCGTAGAGGTTGACGGCGATATGCCCGCCGTCCAACGGAAGCAGCGGTAGCAGATTGAATACCCCGACGAAAAGGTTCAGCGCCGCGAGCAGGAACAGGAAGAACCACCACGCGCCAAGACCTGCGGCATCGCCACCAAGCACGCTGGCACCGACCACGCTGACCGGGGTATCCGGGTTGTCCTCCCCGGCGATCCGGTCGAGCAGCAGTGGAACCTTCTGCGGGAACTGCTGTAGCCCGATCCAGGTGTTGACGAACATGGTGCCGGTGAAGGTGATGGTCTGACCCACCGCGTCCACCGGTCCGGACTGCAGCGTCACAGGGTCCGGGCGCTGCGGCGAGACGCCGATCGCACCGACCAGCTTGTCACCCTGGCCACCCACCGCCGAGATGGGGACTTGAGTGATGTCGACCTGCACGGTGCTCTGCTGCCCGTCGCGCTCGAGCCGGAACTCGGTGGGACCGGAGCGGCTCTGAACGGCGGTGACGAGCTCGTTGAAGTTGCCCACCGGAGTGCCCGCCACGGCCAGCACCCGGTCGCCCGGCTGTAGACCCGCGTTCTTCGCAGGCGCCGGGGAGCCAGGCTGGCATGAACCGTCGGCCTGCACCGCGATGCACTGGCTGACCTCGGACACCACCGCGGGGGTCGGCGCCCGGTTCAGGTTCGGTAGACCGGTGGACACCGCCATCACGTAGATCAGCACGACGCCCAGCGCGAAGTGGGTCAGCGAGCCCGCCGACAGCACCACCACGCGCTTCCAGGTGGGGAACCGGAAGAAGGCTCGCTTGCGATCCTGCGGGTCGGTTAGCTCCTCGAGCGCGGTCATCCCGGCGATGTCGCAGAAGCCGCCGCCCGGGATCAACTTGAGGCCGTACTCGGTCTCTCCGCGGCGGAAGGAGAACAGGGTGGGACCGAAGCCGATGAAGTAGCGGCGCACCTTCATCCCGAAGGCCTTCGCGCTGTACATGTGGCCGGCCTCGTGCAAAGCGATGGATATTCCGAT
>DASQVB010000463.1:0-3444 GCA_035640975.1 Pseudonocardiaceae bacterium | reverse complement strand
ACCGGTGCGGGGACAGCGGATTGGCAGGCCCGTCTCGCGCAGTACCTCCACCGGTCTTCCCGGCGCGGACAGGAGAGCAACTGATGCGCGGTCTGTTCGTCGTCGAGGCGCAGATCCAGGCGCAAGCGATGCTCGCGGTCGTCGGCCGCATCCACCCCGGCGCGTTGGAGCGACTCCGGCGTGACCCCGTGACCGAGTTGAGCGGGTGGACCGATATCGAGCTGAGCCTGGTCGGCACTGTTGCATTGAGGCGAAGGGCGCCCTCGCCGTGCAGCGAAGAGAGAGACGAGGCCCCTCAGGCACTTCCGAGAACCGACATAAACTGGACATCTGACGGCCTGTCAGTCCGCGTCTGGGCGTGCGACAGGAGGAGATTGGGTGGGCCGATTGCTCAATGCAACAGGGCCCCCGCGGGTCCATGCCCGCCACGCAGCCATAGCGTGAGCGCACGAGTGAGGCCGAAGATCATACCAAAGGCGGGCCAGGCCACCCAGGTGGGTGTGCCCGGTGGCGTCGATCTCTTCCCTATAGGCGCTGTGCACCCGCTGCGCCAACACGCGCCCGGAGTGAGCTAACCCATTTCCCAGGCGCCGATCCACCCGCATGTGCATACCCTATCGGGCTCAGCCGCTGGCGACGCGGACCTGTAACCCGGTTGCGGCAGCCCCGGGTCACGTCTGGGCGTCGGATCGTCGTATTTCGAGTATTCGAGAGATCGTCCTACTTCGCCGGGCGAACACCTCCGAGCAGCGAGCACTTCGAGCCTCGTACCTGCTCACTCACCGAAACCCAGGCTGGCGCAGCGACCCTGGAAAAGCAACTGCCCGCGCTTCGGTAGGGCGCCTTGTGCCGAGACGTCGATGTCCCCGAGGTCAGGTCTCCCCATGAGGGGCTCGAAAGCGAGCCTTGTAGGCCTCAAAGTTCCAGTTGTCGAGGAAGGCAGCGGTCTCGCGGCGGCCGTTCTCATACAGCGCGTCCTCGTCGGCATCGTCTACGTCGAACTCAACGATGCCGACCCTTGTGGTGTCGACCTCGATGGTGCGGGCCTGAACCCACGGCTTGGCCAGGTAGCCCTGGTCGCGACCCACCGCCATGGTCGTGACCAACGACTCGAGGAAACGGGGCAAGCCGCGCCGCCGCAACCCACCCAGCAAGGGAAAAAGCTGGATGTTGGCCGCCGGTAGGCGAGGTAACAGTGTAACGCCAAAGGTGGGCCAGCGGGGCTGATGGCCATCGGTGCGATCGAACACGTCGATCGGGTAGTTGGAAATGATGCCCCCGTCGACCAGCGTCGAGCTCTGCCCGTTCGCGTGCTGCAGTGTCACCGGCTCGAAGAAGAGAGGAATCGATATCGAGGCCCTGACGGCATCAACCACCAGCTGCTCGTCGGGGTTAAGTCCGTACTGATGGTAATCCCACGGCAACCGGATCAATTCTCCGCGCGTGATGTCGGCGGCCATCACGACGAGCTGGTACGCCTGGTCATCGTCGCGATCGCCGCCCTGCCAGTCCTTGCAGCGCAGGTCGGCAAACGTCGTCACATTAAGGGCAGCCAGCTCATTACCCAGCCACTCCCGAACATAGCTGCCCTCGAAATAGCCGTACTCAAATAACACCGACGCGGCCGGACCGAACAACGGGATGCGGTCGAGTAGGGTTCGATCGCGAAAACGCTGCCAGTCCAGGCCCTTGATGACCTCTCTTATGCGGCTCGACGTCATGCCAGCAGCGACCATCGCGCCGACGATAGCCCCGGCTGACGTCCCGGCAATCCGAGGGAATTCGTAACCCGCTTCGCATAGTTTCGCGACCGCCCCGGCGTGGCCGATACCCTTCACGCCACCGCCCGCCAGAACGAGGTCGGCCTTGGGCGACTCTGCGCTCACCGTGTGGACGCTAATCGATCTGGACCTGTACGTCACGTCCGGTGGCATTGTTGCGTTGACGGGAAGCCGGTACGGCTGCGCGGGGCGGCGCCCCGGTCAGATGGCGAGGGCGAGTTCGGCGAAGGCTGCTGGGAGCCGATGCTGTGGGTGGAGTTCCATGCTGAGTTCATAGTGGCCGCGGCGGATGTTTTGGACGAATGCGTGTCCGGCGCTGATCACGCGGGCCGAGCGGAGCCGTTTGAGGCCACGCATGGGCCTGAGTCGGGACTTGAGCCGTCCATGATCGGACTCGATCGGATTATTCCGGTACTGCTCCACGACGTGGCGCGCGGAAGGCAGTAACTCATCGAGTACCCGCGGGTAGGCAGGTGCCCGGTCGGTGTTCACCTCGCTGGGGCGTGAGCCGTGCTGAAGAGCTCGGGTGAAGAACCGGTGGGTGGCCGCCCGGTCCCGTTTCTCCGACACCAGTACGTCAATGACCTGCCCGAACTGGTCGATTGCGCGGTAGAGGTAGACCCACCGCCCGGCTACCTTACATATGTTCATCCACGAACCATCGATCCCCGGGGGTGTGCCGGCAGGGGCGTGCTGCATCAACCAGCAACAGGGTGAACCGCTGCACCCACCGGTACACACTCACGTGATCAACCACGATGCCACGTTCGGCGAGCAGCTCCTCCACATCGCGGTAGGAGAGGCCGTAGCGCAGGTACCAGCGCACCGCGATCATGATGACATCCCGCGGAAATCGGAATCCAGCAAAGCTTGATGTTGGTGCTGACACTCGGACACCGCGACGACGCATCCTCAGAGCCTGCCGGATCTTGCCCTCCACGGATGCAACAGACCCCCTCCGGGAGAATGGCGGCGCGCTCGACGGCGTTCGGGCCTTGCCGGCTAAGGGAAGAACTTCTCGTTCTGCGGCTGCATCCGTAGGCCGATGGGACATCCTCCCGGGCCAACGACGTGTACCGCCGTACGTGGCGCACCGCCGCTTCGCAAGAAGGTTGTCAGTTCCAGCGGACGACAAAGGCAAAGGCAAGGAGATCTCACCCCTTGCCACTTTTAACGTATAGCGCACCGGGGGGCTTGCGGCAAGACCCGGGTCGGGCCGCAGAATCGGCGGCCGGACCAAGAACGGACGAAGACATGGGCCACGACGTGCGTGTGTTGTTGTCGACGGACGGGGGACGCGGTGACGAACCGCTGGTGGGTCTGGCGGTGCGATTGCGGGCGCTGGGCGCGGAGGTGCGCGTGTGCGCGCCGCCCGACTGGTCGAGGGGAAGGCAGCGAGAGATGAGGACGTGCCGAACAAGAGGTTCGACACTGCGCGAGACGCCGGTGATTCGACCGGCCAGCGCAGGGCAACGGAGCACGGCTGCCTCGGAGGTATCGCGATGATCGAGCAGTCCGTGTTGGGGCTTCAAGAGGTTGACGAGATGCAGGTCGCGGTCGTTGGCGGCAAGGGCGCGCACCTGGGCGGACTATCGCGGATCGACGGCATCCGCGTGCCGGCTGGCTTTTGCGTGACGACGGACGCCTTCCGACGGATCATGGC
>DASQVB010000462.1:0-7197 GCA_035640975.1 Pseudonocardiaceae bacterium | reverse complement strand
TCGGCTCCACCGGTCCCACACTAGGCACCAACTACATCGTCGATGCCTTCCTGGTTGTGGTGGCAGGCGGCATCGGCCAGATCAAGGGCGCCGTGCTTGCGGCGTTCGGGCTCGGGCTGCTGCAGGCCACGTTCGAGTACTCCACCACCGCCAGCATCGCTAAGGTCATGGTCTTCGTCGTGGTTGTGATCTTCTTGCAAATCCGACCGCAGGGCATTTTCGCTATCCGGACCAGGAGCCTGGCATGACGGCGCCGGCCGAAAGGCATGCCGACGAGTTCCCCGGAAAGCTCACACGCAACCACGGCGTCCTGCTCGGTTTCGTCTTGGGCGCTGTCGCGCTACTGGTGGTAGCGCCTGCGGTGCTCTCGGACTTCCGGTTGTCGCTGCTGGGTCGGTTCGTCTGCTACGGCATCGTGGCGGTCGGGATCGGCCTGGCCTGGGGGCGCGGCGGCATGCTGACGCTGGGGCAAGGTGTGTTCTTCGGCCTGGGCGGCTATGTGATGGCCATGCATCTCAAACTGTCTGACGCCGGACCGTCTGGGGTGCCCGACTTTATGCGGCTTTACGGATCGGGTCAGCTTCCCCTCTGGTGGGAACCGTTCCGATCCCCGGTGGTAACCCTACTCTGTGTGGTGTTGATTCCCGCATTGGTGGCCTTCGGACTCGGTGCCGCCATTTTTCGAAGGCGGGTGCGGGGCGCATATTTTGCTATTCTTTCCCAGGCGCTGGCGGCGGCCTTCGCGATTCTGCTGATCGGCCAGCAAACCACTACCGGCGGAACCAATGGTCTCAACGGATTCCGTTCTTTCTTCGGATTCAATCTATTCGATCCGGTGAATAAGAGAATGCTGTTTTACATCGCCGCGGCCACTTTGCTGGTGATGCTGGCCATCGTCTGGCAGCTCTACCGCTCACGGTACGGGGAGCTCCTCATCGCGGTCCGGGACCAGGAGGAGCGGATCCGGTTCCTGGGTTACGACCCGGCCAACATTAAAATCGTCGCATATGTGCTCGCGGCGGCGATGGCCGGCATCGCGGGTGCATTGTTCGTTCCCATCGTCGGGATCATTTCACCGGCCAGCGTGGGAGTCGTGCCCTCGATCGCCTTTCTGATCGGGGTGGCGATCGGTGGTCGGGCCACCCTGTTCGGTCCGGCGCTGGGGGCGATCGTGATTGCCTGGGCACAGACCACCCTTTCGGAAAGCTTCCCTTCGTTCTGGAGCTACTTCCAGGGCGCACTGCTGGTTCTGGTGGTGGCCTTCCTGCCCGGCGGGCTGTCGTCAGTAGGTTTGTTGCTGCGTAGGCGGCGGTCTGAGGCACCAATGGACGACCCGCCATCGCCCGTACGGCCCTTCGCTGCGGACAAGCCGTCGCCAGAGCCCGATCTTTCCGGGATCAGTGCGGAGTCTGGCCGATGAGCAGGGACGTCGACTACTTGAAGTTATCCGGCGTGCGAGTCGTGTTCGATGGGTTTGCCGCTGTCGACGGCGTTTCACTGACCGTGCTCCAAGGCGACCTGCGGTTCTTGATCGGTCCCAATGGGGCAGGCAAAACCACGCTGGTCGACGCGATCACCGGATTGGTACCGGCCTCCGGGTCGGTCAAGTTCGGCAAGACGGAACTGATCGGGAAGAAGGTGCACAACATTGCCCGCCTCGGTATCGGACGCACCTTCCAGACCGCAAGCGTGTTCGAGAAACTCACTGTGCTGCAGAATCTCGACATCGCCGCTGGAGCCGGTCGCCGGCCGCTGTCGCTGCTGCGTCGCCGTTCGTCGACGCCGTCGGAGGTCGAGGAGACCCTGGAGGCCGTCAACCTAAGCAAGGTGCGGCACAGCCAAGCAGGTGCCCTGGCCCATGGGCAGAAACAATGGCTGGAGATCGGCATGCTGCTGGTGCAAAACGTCCGGGTGCTGCTGCTCGACGAGCCGGTGGCCGGGATGAGCGCTGAGGAGCGGACCCAGACCGGTGAGCTGCTGCGCCGGGTCGGCGCCCAGCGCACCGTCGTGGTGGTCGAACACGACATGGATTTCATGCGGTCATTTGCCACCTCGGTCACCGTGCTGCATGCCGGACAGGTGCTCAGCGAGGGCACCGTGGCTCAGGTGCAGGCCGACCCGAAGGTCCAGGAGGTCTACCTCGGCAGGGCCGTTACCGGGGCCGTCATCGAGGAGGTCTGATGCTGCAGCTCGCGGATGTGCATGTCGGCTATGGGCGCACCACAGTGGTTCACGGTGTGACCGTCGAAGTACCACGGGACGGGGTGGCCGCTGTTATGGGGCACAACGGCGCCGGTAAGACAACCCTGCTGCGGGCTGCGGTCGGGTTGCTCCAGCCCCGCTCCGGACACGTCCTGCTGGACGGCGAGGACATCACGCGGATGCGGCCCAACGAGCGGGTCAGGCGCGGGCTGGGCTACGTGCCGCAAGGACAGCAATGCTTCCCGCAGCTGACTACCGCGGAGAACTTGCAACTGGTCGCCGACACCCGACGAGACGGCAAAAAGCTGATCGCCGAGGCACTCGACCTGTTCCCCGCCCTGACCGCGCTGATGTCACGCCGGGCTGGATTGCTCTCCGGTGGCCAGCGCCAGCAACTGGCTATCGCCCGAGCGTTGATCACTCAGCCGCGGATGCTGATTCTGGACGAGCCGACCGAGGGTATTCAACCGTCCGTGGTGTCCGAGATTGAAAAAATTATCTTGTCGTTGACCTCCCGCGGCGGCCTATCGATCTTGCTGGTCGAACAACATGTCGGCTTCGCCCTGGCTGCGGCAAGCCACTACTACGTCATGGAAGCCGGCCGGGTCACCTCTGCCGGCGCTGGCGGCGCGGAGTCCCACGACCGAGTCCGCACCGCCATGGCGATCTGAGCCTCCGTGGCGCTTGCCGAGGTCGCCATTCGGAGCCGAATAGCGGTTTCGGGCACCGCGGCAAGCGCCATTCGGAGCCGAGCTGTGGTTCCCGGGGCCGGGAATGACCGAGGAGCGTGGGTGGTTGTATGGGGTGTCCGGGCCGGGTGGGATGTGTCCCCCGGGTCCACTGTTATCTGCCGCCGCGGAAGATCGTTCGGCTGAAGCCGCGGTGCGCCCTTCGCCGAGAGGCGACCAGCTGCTCGGCCCGGACCCTCATCCCTTGATACGCAGAGGACGGCAAGCCATGAAGGGTGACCGCACAGAGATCGTCATCGACGCCGGCGGCGCCACCCTGACCTACGAGATCGAGGCCACCCGCAACGGTCGACGGGTGGAGATCACCCACGGTCGCGGCATCATCGAGGTCACCGAGGTTACCCGTGGTGGCACGCCGGTGCGCACGGCCCGGTTCATGGCGTCCCGGGTGCTCGCTCTCGTCGAGCATCCCGCCGCCTCCCCAGCTCCGCATGAGGGCAAGCCAGCCACCCGCGTCGTTCCCGAACCACGGGTAGGCGGCGGCTCAGTCGTTGATAAGGACGCCCACCGGGCTGGTGAGGAAAGGGACCGACATGCTGCTGTCCCCGCATGAACAAGAAAAACTTCTCGTCCATGTGGCGGGCCAGTTGGCCCGAGAGCGCCGAGCGAGGGGATTGCGGTTGAACTATCCCGAGGCCGTCGCTCTGATCACCTCGTGGGTGTTGGAGAGAGCGCGCGACGGGCGCAGCGTTGCTGAGCTGATGGCCGGGGGGCAGCGGCTACTGAGCTGGAACGACGTCCTGGACGGTGTGCCCGAGATGATCAGCTCGGTGCAGGTGGAGGCCACCTTCCCGGACGGCACGAAGCTGGTCACCGTGCACCGGCCGGTGCAATGACCAAGGAGCGCCGGGTGCCCGGTGAGCTGCTGCTCTCCGAAGAGCCCGTCGCGCTGGGGCCGCACACCGGTCAAGAGTTGCTCGTGCACAACACGGGAGACCGGCCAATCCAGGTGGGGTCGCACTACCATTTGGCCGCGGCGAACCCGGCGCTGGAGATGGACCGCGACGCCGCCACCGGGATGCGGCTGGCAATCCCGGCCGGCACCTCGGTGCGCTTTGAACCCGGTATCGAACGAGTGGTGCGGGTTGTGCCACTGGGCGGCACCGGCACCGTGCCCGGTCTGCGCCTCGATGTAGCGGATCCCGCTGGGAAGGGCGATGGAGCCGTCAGCGGGGGCAGCTGGACGATTGAGCGCAGCCGCTACGCCAAGCTCTACGGTCCCACCAAAGGTGACCGACTGCGGTTAGCCGACACCGATCTGCTTCTAGAAGTCACCGAGGACCGCTGCCGCGGACTGCATGGTGGTGACGAGGTGGTCTTCGGCGGGGGCAAGGTGATCCGGGAGTCGATGGGGCAGGCCCGGGTCTCCCGGGCCGACGGCGCGTCCGATCTGGTGATCACCGGTGCTGTCGTGCTGGACCATTGGGGAGTCGTCAAGGCTGACATCGGAGTGCGGGACGGGCGGATCGTTGGCCTGGGCAAGGCCGGGAACCCGGACGTCATGGATGGGGTGGACCCCGCGCTGGTCATCGGCCCGGGCACCGAGGTCATCGCCGGCAACGGGATGATCCTGACTGCCGGTGCAGTGGACAGTCACGTGCACTTGATCAGCCCGCAGCAGGTGCCCGAGGCGCTCGGGTCGGGCGTCACCACCCTGATCGGCGGTGGCACCGGCCCCGCGGAGGGTACCAAGGCGACCACCGTGACGCCGGGGGCCTGGTACCTGGCTCGGATGCTGGAGTCCCTGGATGAGCTGCCGGTGAACATTGCGCTGCTGGGTAAGGGCAACACCGTGGGCGAGCCGGCGCTGTACGAGCAGGTAGCGGCCGGAGCCAGCGGTTTTAAGCTGCACGAGGATTGGGGATCCACCCCGGCCGCGATCGACGCCTGCCTGCGGGTCGCCGACGACACCGGCGTGCAGGTGGCGATACACACCGACACCCTCAACGAAGCGGGCTACGTCGCCGACACGCTGGCGGCGATCGCCGGCCGGACCATCCACACGTATCACACCGAGGGCGCCGGTGGCGGCCACGCGCCGGACATCATCACCGTCGCGAGCGCTGCTCACGTGCTGCCCAGCTCCACCAACCCGACCCGCCCGCACACCGTGAACACTCTCGACGAGCACCTCGACATGCTCATGGTTTGTCACCACCTCAATCCCGCCGTGCCCGAGGACCTCGCGTTCGCGGAGAGCCGGATCCGGCCGACCACCATCGCGGCGGAGGATGTGCTGCACGATCTCGGGGCTATTTCGATGATCGGATCGGACTCACAGGCGATGGGTCGGGTCGGCGAGGTGATCCTGCGAACCTGGCAGACCGCGCACGTCATGAAGCGTCGGATGGGGGCGCTGCCCGGCGACCCACCGAAATCGGACAATCTGCGGGCGCGGCGGTATGTGGCCAAGTACACGATCTGCCCGGCCGTCGCCCATGGGCTGGACGGTGAGGTCGGCTCGGTGGAGGTGGGCAAACTTGCGGACCTGGTGCTGTGGCAGCCCGCGTTCTTCGGGGTCCGGCCCAGCGTCGTGCTCAAGGGCGGCATGATCGCCTGGGCGGCCATGGGCGACTCCAACGCCTCCATTCCTACTCCGCAGCCGGTCCTGCCCCGGCCGATGTTCGGTGCCGCCGCTGCCACTGCGGCCGCTACCTCGGTGCATTTCGTTGCCCCTGCGGCGGTGCAGGGCGGTCTCGCCGACCGGCTGGCGGTGCGGCGGCGGCTGGTGGCGGTCCGCGACACCCGGGCGCTGGGTAAGGCCGATATGCCACTGAATGATGCGTTGCCGCGCATTGAGGTGGACCCTGAGACGTTCACCGTGCGGATCGACGGCGAGGTGGTCGAACCGCACCCCGCCCAGGAGCTGCCGATGGCCCAGCGCTATTTCCTGTTCTGATGTTGACGCTGGCGTCGTTGCTCTTGGCCGATTCACGGTTGCCTACCGGGGGGCACGCGCATTCCGGTGGGGTGGAGGCAGCCGTCGAGCGCGGCCTGTTGAGCAATGAGGCCGACCTCGCGCTTTTCCTGGCGGGCCGGTTGCGCGGCAGCGGTCCGGTGATTGCCGCGGTGGCTGCCGCCGGATGCCTATTGACCGTCGACACGGAGTGGGCCCGTTGGGATGCTGCGGTGAGTGCACGCACTCCGTCAGCGGCCATGCGAGAAGCGTCCCGGGTGCAGGGTGCGGCCCTGCTGCGCACAGCCCGGCGGGTGTGGCCATCGACCGCCCTTGAAGCGCTGCACCAGACCGCCCGCCCACATCACCCGTTGGTCCTCGGGACTGTGGTTGCCGCCGTCGGCGACGGACCGGACGTGGCAGCGTTGCTGGCGCTGCATCACCTGCTCGGTGGAGCGTGCGCGGCGGCGCTGCGGTTACTGGGGCTGGACCCGATCGCCGTCGCCGCGGTGCAGGCGCAGGCAAGTGGGCCGGCCGAGCAGTTGGCCCTGGCAGCCACCCGGGTGGCGCGCGAGGCCGTCGCTCAGCAAGACACCCGCCTGCTGCCCAGCACCGGTACCCCGCTGCCGGAGGTGTTGGCCGAACTGCACGCCGGCACGGAGGTGGCTCTCTTTGCATCGTGAGGATCGGGCGTTGCGGATCGGCATCGGAGGTCCGGTCGGCGGCGGCAAGACCGCGCTGGTCGCGGCGCTGTGCCAGACGTTGCGCGACGAGCTGTCGCTGGTGGTGGTGACCAACGACATCTACACCACCGAGGACGCCGACTTCCTGCGCACCAACGCAGTGTTGCCCGATGAGCGGATCCGGGCCATCCGCACGGGCTGCTGCCCGCACACCGCGATCCGTGACGACATCACCGCCAATCTGGACGCGGTAGAGGAGCTCACTGCGCGCTATCACCCTGACTTGGTGCTGGTGGAAAGCGGCGGGGACAACCTCACCGCGACATTCAGCTACGGCTTGATCGACGTGCAGGTGTTCGTGCTCGACGTCGCCGGTGGTGACAAGGTTCCCCGCAAGGGCGGGCCCGGTGTCACCCGCTCCGACCTGCTGGTGATCAACAAGATCGACCTCGCGTCGATGGTCGGGGCCGACCTGGATGTGATGCGCCGGGACGCGGCAGCTGTCCGGGGAGATCGGCCGACCGTGCTGATCTCCTTGCGTGAGCAACCCACCGCCGGACCGGTGGTGGACTGGGTGCGAAGCCAGCTCCAGTCACCCCTACACCGGTGAGAGCCCGGGCGCAGCTTGTCGCCGAGTCCGGGCCTGACGGTGCTCGCCTGCGGTGGT
>DASQVB010000461.1:0-3204 GCA_035640975.1 Pseudonocardiaceae bacterium | reverse complement strand
CACCTCGCCCCCTTCCCGTACGCGTACTGCGCTTTTGAACCTTATGCCGACGTCGGCATAAGAGCCATTATGCCGATCTCCGGATTATGCCGACGTTGTCGTGGAATTCGCTGTTCGTGGGGGTGAGCGGGCTGGTGAGGTCGGCATAATCAGAGGGTTTCGAGCCAGGTGAGAAGGCTGTCTGGTGGTTGGTAGCGGCCTGGCTGAGCGTCGGTTGGTTGAGTTTTGGCGAGTGCTTTTTCTTTCAGTTCGAGGTCGGCGTGGAGGTAGATGTGGGTGGTCTCGACGCTGACGTGTCCGAGCCACAGAGCGATCACGCTGGTGTCAATGCCGGCATGCAGCAGCCGCATCGCGGTGGTGTGCCGCAGGACGTGCGCGGTGATCGTCTTGCCGCGCAGTGATGGGCAGCTGTCGGCGGTCCGTCGGGCGTAGTGGGTGATGCGGTGTTCGATTGCGTCGCGGCTGAGCTTGAGGCCGCGGCGGGTCGGGAATAGCGGCGAGTACGGGCCGCCATGGTGTTCGTTGAGCCAGGTTCGCAGCGTGGTGACCGTGCCGCTGGTCAGGGGGGTGATCCGGTCTTTGCGGCCCTTGCCGTGGCAGGTGATGTGCGCGCCGGCGCCAAGGTGCACGTCGGCGCGGGTGAGACCGATGAGTTCGGAGATTCGCAGTCCGGTCTGCACGGCAAGCAGCAACAGGGCATGGTCACGTCGTCCAATCCAGCTGGTTTGGTCGCAAGAGGCGAGTAGCGCGTCGACCTCGGGCTCGGTCAGGTAGGTGATCAACGCCCGGTCGAAGCGTTTGGGCGGGATCGCCAGGACTCGCGAGATGCTCGCAGCATGTTCAGGATGGGCTAGCGCGGCGAACCGGAACAACGAGTGGATCGCGGCCAGCCGAGCATTTCGGGTGCGCACGCTGTTACCGCGCTCGGTCTCGAGATGATCGAGGAAGCCGCCGATCAACGTGGCGTCGAGATCGGCGATATCCAGCGCAGACGGTGCCAGGCCAGTGCGTTGAGTGGCGTAGCCGAGCAGTAACCGCAGTGTGTCACGATAGGCGGAGATGGTGTGGTCACTGGCGTGGCGCTGGCGGATCAGCCGCTCGGTGAAAAACGCCTGTAGGGTCGGGGCGAGCGCGCTCACGGTCGACCTGCCGATTGGCCTGCCAGGTGCGCTTCGAGTCGCTGCCCGGCCAGCGCCATCAACTCCGGTGAGGCCGACAAATACCAGTAGGTGCTGCCCGGGTGCACGTGGCCCAGCCAGGTGGACAGCAGCGTCAGGCGGGCTTGTCCGTCCTGGCCGGCGGCGTAGGCATCGAGCATCGCTTGGACGGCGAAGGAGTGTCTCAGGTCGTGAATGCGCGGTCGGCACGAGGCAGAGCGCGCCGTGAGCCCGGCCAAGCGCACGAGCCGGTGAAATGCGTTGTGGACGTTGCAGTAGAGCAGTCGGGTCCCGGCCGTGGACACGAAGAACGCCGACGTGGCGGTCACCGGAGCGAGTCGATCCCGTAATCGCTGATAGCGACGCAACGCCTCGACCGTCGTGGGGTGCAGGGCCAGTTCGCGCGCCTTGCCGAACTTGCCGTGGCGCACCACCAGCAGCCCCGAGGTCAGGTCAACGTCGCCTCGATCCAGCGCGATGGCCTCACCCACTCGGATTCCGGTCACCGCCAGCAATCCGATCACTGTGGCCAACGTGGTCCGCCGTAGCGGAGTGCGCAGCGAGTTGGTGGCAGTGATCAGCGCGGCGATGTCGTCGTCGGAGTACAAATACGGGCTGGCCCGGCGTGGTCGCTGGGGCAGCAGCTCAGCAGCGGGCACTTCGTGCGCCGTGTCCAGGGCGTGCAGGTAAGTGGCGAAGCCGCGCACCGCTGACAGGCGGTAGGCCCACCAGTGGGAGCTACCATCAGCGGGCAGCCGCGCCCAGTCCAGCGCTGCCACCACGGTGATCCTCGACTCGCCGAGCCGTTCGATGTGCTCGAGGAACTGGCCCAGCAGCTTTTCCGGGCGCGCCAGCCGGTAACCCAGCGCCCGACGCAGGGCCAGGTAGTCGGCCAATTCCGCCCGCAGCAGCCCAGTCACGACACACCGCCAGTGGTGTCGACCGGCCAGGGCCGAGCCAGCACGACCAGCGCATTGCGGTCGAGCTTGGCGTAGATCGCGGTGGTCAACGGTGAACGGTGTCGCAGCACCTGACCGACCTCACCAAGCGGGGCACCGGCACGCAGCATCGCGGTGGCAGCCGTATGGCGCAGCCGGTGGGCATAGATCTTGCCCAGACCCGCGCGTTGCGCGGCATCGAAGACCACCATCGTCACCCCGCCGGAGGTCAACGCCCGATGCGGGGCGTGGACCCGGACGAACACCGAGCGTCCCTCGGCGGTGACTGGTCGGCCATGGCGCAGATACGCCGCGATTGCCGTGCCCACATCCACCGGCAACGGCAGCCGTTCGGTACGGTTGCCCTTGCCCATAATCGTGATCTCGCCGCGGCGCCAGTCGATATCGGCCAACCCCAACCTGGCCACCTCACCAGCGCGCAACCCCAGCCGCGACAGCAACAGCATGATCGCGTAGTCCCGCCGACCGGTTGGCGTGCGCCGGTCACCACTGGCCAGCAGCCGGCACAGCTGATCAGGCTCCAAGCCCTTCGGTAAACCGGACAGCCGCCAGCCCGCCACCGACGGGACCGCCGTGACCAGCGATACCGGTACCTGCCCGGTCACATGCAGCCAGCCCAGCAGCGACCGCAACGCACAGACGATCAACTTCGCCGACCCGACAGCCCGGCCCGGGCAGCTGGCCAGCACGAACGCGGTGACATCAGCCGCAGTCAAACTGGCCAACTCCAGCGCCTCGCCGCTCATCCGGGTGGCGACGAACCCCCGCACGCAATCGACATAGCCGCGTGCCGTTCCGGGCGTCACCCCGCGCTCGACGAGCAGGTAATCCCGATAGCGGCCCAGCAACTCCTCCACCACACCCAGCGGAACCTGCGCCGGGACCGGCAGCACCCCCAACGGCATCAGGTAGTCCAGCAACGGCCGCAGCGCCCGCTCCGAGCGGTACTCCACATACCCCGCCGCCCGCCGCTGCGCCAAGTACTGCTCGATCACCGAACCGCTCAGCCCGCCAAGCCCAACACCCTCGGCGTGCATCCAACGATCCAAATGCGCGATGAAACACACGTGCTGCTCAGCACCCGCCCG
>DASQVB010000460.1:0-2597 GCA_035640975.1 Pseudonocardiaceae bacterium | reverse complement strand
AAGGCATGGTCAAAGGCCACCACCGCCGACCTCTTCGTCGCTGTCCGGGCAACCTTGACCGCATTCTCGACCGCTTCTGCTCCGGAGTTGAACAGCATCGAGCGCTTCTCATGCTCACCGGGAGTCAGCTCGTTCAGACGTTCGGCCACCCGGAAGTAGCCCTCGAAGGGCGTCACGAGGAATGCCGTGTGGGTGAACCGCTGTGCTTGCTCAGCCATCGCCGCCACCACGTCGGGATTGGAGGCGCCGACACCGGTCACGGCCACACCGGAAGCGAAGTCGATCAGCGAGTTCCCATCGACATCTACGATCACCCCACCGTCAGCTTCCGCTGCGTAGACAGGTGTGGACGACTGGGTCCCCGCGGGGACGGCCTTCTTCCGTCGGGCGTCGAGAGCCATCGAACGCGGGCCCGGCAACTCCGTCACCAGCCGGCGCTGCTGCGGGAGACGGTAGGTAATCGTCACTCTTCGGCTCTCCGATCATCCTGGCCGGTGGTCCAACGACACAGCGCCGATAGTTGGGCTTGGTAGCGCAGGCATGCACGCCTGACCGCTGACAATATCCCGCTATGTGGGATGCCGTCAACCAGGGCGAGCCCAAGTCCGACGCCGTGATCAAGGTGTGCGCCGGAGAAGAAGCGCGATCTAGCCCAGATTCAGTGAGCCGGGCTCCGAGCGCCTTTAACGGCGCCTGGTCGACAGCGACGCCAACTGCCCGCGGTCGACAGACGCCGTTCCCGTCATCGACGCTGGGCGGCTCGATCTCCTCGACCGATTCGCGGCAACTTCGCCAGAGCCGCAACATTCCGGCCTACGGAACCGTCACTCACTGCGTTCGAGCCGGACTCCTCTAAGGAGCAGCAAGGTGCTGGCCACGGCCAGCGCCGTGGCCGTCAAGACGCCGGCGGCACCGAGGCCTGCCGCGAGCAATCCCATGACCGACGGCACACTGAGTTGCCCGATTCGGTTCCCGGCCAGCCGAAGGGACAGGGCGACGCCCCGTTGTCGCGGCGGGGTCTGCTCGATCAGCCAGGAAATGGTCAGCGGCTGGCCGATACCTAGACCCAGACCCATGGCCGCGAGGACGATGAGCAGCCCCCAGACCGGCATAGGGATGGTCACGGCTCCCAGCGCCGCGGCTGAGACGAGGATGCTGGCCACCATGAGCCGTGTTCGGCCGAAGGCCGAAGACATCCGGCCAAGAAGAACTCGAGACGCCATCGAGAACAACGCCCGCACTGTCAGCAAGACCCCCACCAGTCCCGCGCTGAGCCCTCGCTCGGCTCCGAACGCCGGCAGGTAGACCACGATGAGGTCGACCGCTGAGACGATCACAGCGCTGGTGGCCAGCGCCCGCAGCAGACCAGGGGTGCGGAGTAGCTGCGTGATCCTCCCCGCATCCTCGCCGAGGGCCAGGGACCGACCGGGACCTGCGGCCGCAGGCACCGTGAACCCGGCCAGCAGCACCAGGGCCGCGCTCATCACGGTGCCCGCCAGAAACATCCGCGCCGTCTCGGGCTGCACGGCTGACCCGGCCAGTGTGGAGATCAACAACGGTCCAACGGCCTGACCCAGCGACGCTGAGAAAGTGTAGTAGCCGAACATGGTGTCCAACCGGCTGGCCGCTGAGCCGCTGGCCACCAGGGCCTGATGGCTGATCACGCAACTGAGGTGGCCGGCCCCCAGGATGGCGTTGGCCAGCAGCAGCCCGATCATCGAACCGGACCCGAACAGGAACACCAAGGACGCAGCCACAGTCACCAATGACCCGGCGAGCATCAACCGTCGCTCCCCCAGCCGATTGACCAGCCGCCCGACCGGTAAAGCGAGCAGCACCGGCACCAGAGCGAAGCCGGCCCCAATCAGACCGAGCAGGGAGGCTGGCGCCTGGATAGCCAGGGCCTGATAGCTTCCTGCCGGCCGCAGCAGGAACGTGGTGGCCTGGATCAATACCGAGTGAGCCAGGAGTGGCCACAACCGGTAACCGACGGGCGGCATCACCGTTGACTAAGCGGAGGAAGGTCATCGTCGACCCGACGCTCCCCCACCTTGCACCTTGGCCGGATGGGGTGAGGTGCCCGACGCCTTAATCGGGTCCCGACCACATGCGCCGGCTCAGTGGACACCGGCCGCTCCTGCAGGGTGGTCGGGATGCTCGTGCGGAGCACGGTGTGAAGGTGACCTGCCGACGTTCGGGGCCGCGACCTTGACCATGTTCTCCGCCGGGTTCTGAGGTCAGACGGTGCTGCTGAGCTTCCGGGTCACCTGGGCGAGGGATTCGTCGTCGCCCACGTTGCCGGCGAAGACGATGTAAGGGATGCCCTTGGCGGGACCGTCCACCGGTTCCCAAAGGCTGACGATGCCGGGCAGCATCGGCCCGCGGACGATGGCATGGCGGATCTCCAGCCCGTGGGCGGCTACGTCGGAGGACGTAATCCCGCCCTTGGCGATGACGAACCGCGGTGGGAAGGTTTTCAGGGTCCGATTGACCACGGCGACGACGGCGGCCGAGACGGTGCGGGCGATCTGCAGGCTTTCGGCGGGGTCGTCGGTTTTGATCAGCAGCCGGCTGGTGTGGACGATGACGTCACCGGC
>DASQVB010000459.1:0-3763 GCA_035640975.1 Pseudonocardiaceae bacterium | reverse complement strand
CACATCGGGGACCAGAAAACAGGGTTGCGTGCTTCTGGTGGTCCAGGGTCCGCAGTGATCATCGTCAGCTAATCGTCAGCGGACGTGACACTACGAGTCCGCACGGAGCAACGCACACTGGTGCGTTGCCGCGGCTCAGCGGCACACAACGACACTCCTAGACACGCAGACGTACAGCGAATCAGCGTTCACACCGAAGAGCACAAGCAAATCTGAGATCAACCGTGCCTCCGGCGGGGCCTTGCTCCGGGATGCCCCGGCTGGGCGCGAGAGTGGTGGGTCACCAGGTAGCGCGGGTATCCCGTCCCGCCGGCGCCAAGGGTGTAGCAGGCCAGGCGCAGAGGTCAAGGTCGTTCAGCCGTCGGGTGCTCCACCTTGACCTCTGCGCCTGACCTACCACAGGACGCGCCCGCCGACGCGACTGTCGACGGCACGTGAAAACTGACCCCCGCGCGGCATCCGAATTCTGACCCCCAGCGCCGCGATCCTGGCTCGCACCGAGCTGGGGAGGACGAAGGGGTGTTGTGCGTGGAGGACTGGGCTGAGATCCGTCGGTTGTACCGTTCGGAGAAGATGCCGATCAAGGTGATCGCGCGGGTGATGGGGTGTTCGAAGAACACGGTGAAGGCGGCGTTGGCCGCGCAGGGGCCGCCGAGGTATGAGCGGGCGCGGGCGGGGTCGATCGTGGATGAGGTCGAGCCGCGGATCCGGGAGTTGCTGGCGTGGTGTCCGACGATGCCGGCGACGGTGATCGCGGAGCGGATCGGGTGGTCGCGGTCGATTAGGGTGCTGTCAAGTCGGGTCGCGCAGCTGCGTCCGGTGTATCTGCCGCCGGACCCGGCCAGCCGCACGTTGTATATGGCCGGGGAGATCGCCCAGTGCGACTTTTGGTTCCCCGACATCGAACTGCCGGTCGGGTTCGGGCAGACCCGGACCGCGACGGGACTACCGGTGCTGACCATGGTTACGGGGTACTCCCGATGGTTGTCGGGGGTGTTGATCCCGACGCGGGCCGCCGAGGACCTGTTCGCCGGCTGGTGGGGTCACCTCGCCGAGTTGGGCGCGGTGCCGCGGGTGCTGGTCTGGGATGGCGAGGGCGCGATCGGGCGGTGGCGCGGCGGGCGCAGCGAACTGACCCTCGACTGCCAGGGGTTCCGTGGGACGCTGGGAACCAAGGTGATCATCTGTCGGCCCGCCGACCCCGAAGCGAAGGGGCTCATCGAGCGGTCCCATGACTACTTGGAACGCTCGTTTTTGCCCGGACGGGTGTTCAGCTCGCCGGCGGATTTCAACGCCCAGCTCGCCGCCTGGCTGGCCACAGTCAACGGTCGGGTCCGCCGCGCGTTGGGCTGCGCCCCCAGCGACCGGATCACCGCCGACCGCGCAGCAATGTTGTCGCTGCCGCCGGTGGCCCCGGTGACCGGGTGGCGCTCGTCGACCCGACTCGCGCGCGACCACTACATCCGCCTCGATGGCAACGACTACTCGGTGCACCCGGCCGTGATCGGGCGCCGGATCGAGATCGTCGCCGACCTGACGCGGGTCTGGGTGCACTGCGAGGGACGCCTCGTGGCCGACCACGATCGGCTGTGGGCCAAACACCAGACCGTGTCTGACCCCGAGCACGTCGCCGCGGCCACAGCGCTGCGCCGCGACCGGATCGGCCTGATCAGCCCCGCCACCCACGTCGCCCGTGAGCCGGAGGTCGAGATCCGCGCCCTGGCCGACTACGACACCGCCCTGGGCCTGCACGACGGCGACGGCCAAGGCCACGACGGGGTGGCGTCATGATCGGCGCGATCCCGCCGCGGGACGATACCGAGACGACCCGCCCCGAACGCAGCTGCGCCGGCTGCGGAAAACTGTTCATCCCGACCGGTCGGGCGCTGCACTGCTCCAGCGCGTGCCGCAAGCGGGCATTCCGAACCCGCCACCGCGGGCCCGCCACGGTTGAGCGGACCGAGGCCCCACCGACGGGAACCCGCCGTGAGCACACTGTCTATGAGTGCCCCGACTGCGGGGACCGGCAGCTAGGGATGCAGCGCTGTGCGGGCTGCGGCCGATTCGGTCGCGCGGTCGGGCTCGGCGGGGCCTGCCCAGGCTGCGGCGACCCGGTCACCCTCGCCGATCTCGACCTCGACGAGCCTAAGGCGCCGCGGTGAGCGCCCGAACCGGCGCGTCCAGCACTCGGGACCTGACCGGCGAGGTGGCGTTTTTGACCCGGGCGCTCAAGGCACCCACGCTGCGCGAGTCCATCCCCCGCCTCGCCCAGCGGGCCCGCGCCGAGTCGTGGAGCCACGAGGAATTCCTAGTGGCCTGCCTGCAACGGGAGGTCTCCGCACGAGAATCCCATGGTGGGGAAGGCCGCATCCGCGCCGCCCGCTTCCCCGCCCGCAAGAGCCTGGAGGAGTTCGACTTCGACCACGCCCGCGGGCTCAAACGCGACACCGTCGCCCACCTGGGAACCCTGGACTTCGTCACCGCCAAGAACAACGTGGTGTTCCTCGGACCACCCGGCACCGGCAAGACCCACCTGGCGATCGGACTGGCGATCCGCGCCTGCCAGGCCGGGCACCGGGTGGCCTTCGCCACCGCCACACAGTGGGTCGATCGCCTCGCCGAGGCACACCACACCGGACGGTTGCAGACCGAACTGATCCGACTGGGCCGCTACCCCCTGCTCGTGGTTGACGAAGTGGGCTACATCCCCTTCGAAGCCCAAGCCGCGAACCTGTTCTTCCAACTCGTCTCATCACGGTATGAGAGAGCGAGCTTGATCGTCACCAGCAACAAGGTCTTCGGCCGCTGGGGCGAGGTGTTCGGCGACGACGTCGTCGCCGCCGCCATGATCGACCGACTAGTCCACCACGCCGAAGTCCTCGCCCTCAAAGGCGACAGCTACCGGCTCAAGGACCGAGACCTCGGTCGCGTCCCAACGGCAACCAGCACCGACGAGTAAAGATCAAATCACATGGAGGGGGTCAACTTTCAGATGCCGCCAGGGGGTCAGTTTTCGAGTGCCGTTGACACTATTCACCCACCGATGCCACCTCGAACCGCCGGAGAAACTGATGACCACGGTCACCGACTGGCCTGCACCAGCGCGACGACGGGGCAGCGGTGCCCGGACTGCGGCGAGGCTCACGGTGCGTGGTGATACGACAGCACCATCGGGCGTGACTCGTTGCGCTGCAGCGGATGCGGGCACCACGGGGCAATCCTGATCGACGAACCGACCCCAGCACCCAAGAGGGCTATGCGCGACGAGAGTGCCCCGGCCCCGTGGTGGCGGCCACTAGATACAGCTCACAGCCACAGTTGGACTCGATCCTCCCGGTTTCGTCGGTTTGAGCTCGGCTAGTCCTTGGCCGGTGTCCCTTTAGTCGAGGTAGTAGTCGTGCAGCGCGTGGGAGCGCGAGGGGTGGCGCAGCTTGGCCATCGCCTTGAACTGGATCTGTCGGACCCGTTCTCGGGTGACCCCGTAGAGGTGGCCGATCTCCTCCAGGGTGCGCGGCTGGCCATCGGTGAGGCCAAAGCGCAACCGAACAATGCCGGCCTCCCGTTCAGACAGCGTGGCCAGCACCGATTGCAGGTCGCCTTGCAGCAGCGTGAATGACACCGCGTCGAGCGCGCCCACGGCCTCGGAATCTTCGATGAAGTCGCCGAGCTGGGAGTCACCCTCGTCACCGATGGTCTGGTCCAGTGAGATGGCCTCCTGGTCATACTGCTGGAGTTCCAGCACCCTCTCCGAGGTGATGTCCAG
>DASQVB010000458.1:0-3196 GCA_035640975.1 Pseudonocardiaceae bacterium | reverse complement strand
AGAAATGGATGTTCTGGTCGTCGATCTCGGTGCGGAACTGCGGCTGCTCGTTGAGCCTGGCCTCCCACACCCGCCAGTCGTACTCGTCCCGCCACCGCTCCACCAGCGGTTGGACGTACGACAACGGAACCCCCAGCTGATATCCCGGCGGAACCTGTCCGCTGGTCGGCAGGCTTTCGAGTTCGCTCGGCGGCAGTTCGTTGGCCCATCGGGTCCGCACCAGCCGCTCGTGGAGGTCGTCCAGGTCGGCCTGGGGGATGTTGATGCGGAACGCCTCGATCGTTTGCGCTGACATGGGTGCTCCTTCCTCGAAGCTGCTTGAAAGTCGGGCCTTGCTATGCCTTTTCGGTGCTGCTGGGTTTGCTAACGGTGGCGGCTTCGTCCCTCGTGCGTGGCGGTGGCTCTGATTCGTCGGCTCGTCGCCAGCGCACGAGCACGGCGGTGGCCGCCGCACTGAGCGCGGTCGCCAGCAACACGGCGGCGCGCATGCCTTCAGGTCCGTAGTTGGAAAGCGCCCAGGCCGCCGTGGCCAGCGCTGGCCCCAATGCGAAGCCCAGTTGACGAGCAAGGCTGGTCGAGGCGCCCGTGGTCGCGAGCAGCTTCCGCGGCGCATTGGACATCGCTATGGCCATATTCGGCGCGTTGAACAGCCCGTTGCCGCAACCCGCCAGGAAGAGCCGCCACGCCACCGCGTCGAGCCCCCACGACCCGTCCAGCGGCACAAGCAGTGCCAGTCCGACGGTGAACACGGCGGCTCCGACTGCCGCCGTTCGCCGCACGCCCCACCAGTCCCCCAGGAAGCCGCCGGCAAACCCGGTGAGGGCCATCCCAGCCGGGAAGGCCAGGATCGTCACGCCCACCGCCGACGCGGGTTCATCCAGCGACCGCTGGAGAAAGAACGGCGTTATGAAGAAGACGACACCGATCGCTGTGGCCGTCAGCGCCAAGGCGAGGTGGGAGCCGAGCTCTCCCGGTGCGCCTAGCAAGTGCCGGACGGGACGACTGGTGGGCAGGTGCAGCCATCCGCCTAGCAGCGGGACGGCGACAAGGGCGAGCAGGAGCCACCCTGGCCCATCAGCGGCGGTGAAGGTAAGGGAGAGCAGCAGCGCGGCCACCGCGCCGCTTAGTAGCAGCGTCTCGGCGAACCAGCTGCGGTCGGGAGCCTGCAGCGATGGGCCCACCGGCAAGAACCGCAGGCCAACGGTGAGGACGACGAGGCTCACCGGGACGTTGACGAAGAAGATTGACGCCCAGCCAAGCCCGTCAACGAGCAACCCACCGAGCAACGGCCCGCTGATCAGGCCGATCGGGCCAAGCGTTGTGATCAGCCCCATGGCTCGTCCGCGTGCCGCCGGGCGCACGGCTGCCGTGGCCAGGGCGGGCACCAACGAGAACAACAGCGCGCCGAACGCTCCCTGAACCAGCCGTGCGCCGATCAGCCAAGCAGGACCGGGCGCGAGACCAGCAGCGACGCTGGCAATGGCGAAGCCAGCGAGTGAGAACACCAGCGCCGATCGGCGTCCGATCGTGTCGAGCCAGCGACCGCTGGGCAGCGCCAAGCCCGCTAGAGGCAGCGCGTAGGCGAGCACCACCCACTCGCTCATACTGGTTGGAACCTGGAGGTCACGCTCTATCACCGGGAGCGCGACACTGACAATGCTCATGTCCACCGACGCCATGAACACCGCTAGACCGGCGGCCGCCACCAGCCACCACCGGTCCTGCTGCTCACCAGCAGGCGCGCCGGCGCTTGGGTGCGTCCGATCAGCTCCGTCCGCCACAGCAGCGCTCTCCTCACGACTGGTCACGTTCCACCGGTTGTCGGGCTCACCTTGAATGAGCCCGACGACGAGGATCGTGTGACCATGGACGAGATCGAATGGCTCGCTCAGCGCTTCGAAGAGCACCGGCCGCACCTGCGTGCGGTGGCATACCGAATGCTCGGGTCGCTGACCGAGGCCGATGACGCCGTGCAGGATGCGTGGCTGCGACTCAGCCAGGCCGATGCCGATGAGATCGACAACCTGGGCGGCTGGCTGACCACGGTTGTCGCCCGGGAATCGTTGCACTCTCTCCGGTCACGTCGTCGTCGGCGCGAAGAGCTCGGCGCCGTCGTCGCCGACCGCCTGCCAGATCCGGTCATATCCCCAGTTGAGGGCGACGCCGATCCGGAGCAGCAGGTGCTGCTCGCCGACTCGGTCAGCCTCGCGCTGCTGGTGGTACTCGACGCACTCAACCCGGCCGAGCGGCTGGCATTCGTGCTGCACGACATGTTCGACCTCCCCTTCGACGAGATCGCCCCGCTCGTAGGGCGCAGCCCGGCGGCCACCCGACAGCTCGCCAGCCGTGCCCGACGACGCGTACGAGCCGCCGAACCATCCACCCCTGACCACGACCCTTCGCGACAACGCCAAGTCGTCGAGGCGTTCTTCAAAGCCGCCCACACTGGCGACTTCGTCGCGCTACTCGAGCTTCTCGATCCCGACGTCGTCTTCCGCGTCGATTACGGCCCAAGCAGACCGCCCGCGATCTATCGGGGTGCCGAGACCATCGCCCAACAGTCCCGGGCGAGCCGGGGCGCCGACCTCTACCCCGTACTGGTCAACGGGCTCCCGGGAGTGATCACCGCCCGCCACGGACGTCCCGTGTCGATCATGGCGTTCACAGTCGTCGGCGGCCGGATCACCGAGATCGACGGCATACGCGACACCGACCGCGTGCTCCGACTGACAGCCGGAACCATCCGGTTCCGCCAGTGATGTAGAGCACGCAGGGCGGGCGGGCGCCATTCGCCATCAGCCGTGGCGACCAATGGTGGTCAGTCACCCCGGGTGGATCGTTCTTGGCCTCAATAGCTCAGGTGGTGCCCGAACGGGAAGAGCACTCCCCCGTCAGTGGCCGGGATCGTGACGGGCAGCTTTCCGGACGGGTTCACTTCGCCGAACATCACCCTGGCCAATGACTCGAGCGAGCCAGGTGTGAAGCCGTACGTCGCAAGATAGGTGGGAGCACTGGTATTCCCTGCGATGTCGTACGGGTTGCGTACCCCTGCCCACACCACCGGCTTTCCGGTCGCCAGCAGGGCACGGACCAGGTTCTGCTGCGCAGCGTTAGCGTTGTTGGTCGTCACGACGACGAGGTCAACCTGCGCAGCCAAGGTCACTGCCTGGTCGATCTGTGCCTGGGTGGGACTCGC